>NZ_JBMOWY010000008.1:0-140668 GCF_049310345.1 Stenotrophomonas sp. GZD-301
GGTGGGTATGGGGGGGGGGGCAATCCCGGGGCACTAGCCGGTAATGCTCCCCCCCCCCCCCCCCCCCCAGTGCTGTACGTCCTCGCGGGCAGCCGCACCGGTGATCCACTTGGAGCTGCCGTCGGCCATTGCCGTACGCCCGTCCAGGCTGGCGGCCAGCTTGACCCGCAGCCACGGGCGGCCGCGTTCGATGCGCGACAGAAACCCGTGGTTGAGTTCGCGCGCCTGCGCCGCCATCAGCCCTTCGGCCACCTCGATGCCGGCCGCGCGCAGCAGATCGAACCCGCCGCCGTCGACCTTCGGGAACGGATCGCGCATCGCCGCGACCACCCGCCCGACGCCGGCCTCGATCAGTGCCAGCGCACAGGGCGGCGTGCGCCCGTAGTGGGCGCAGGGCTCCAGGGTGACGTAGGCGGTGGCCCCGCGTGCGTGCGCGCCCGCCTGGCGCAGCGCGAACACCTCCGCGTGCGGGCCGCCGGTGCGTTGATGCCAGCCCTCGCCCACCACGTCGGCCCCCTGCGCGATCACACAACCGACCATCGGGTTGGGCCGCGCCGTATACGCGGCACGCTCGGCCAGGCGCAGGGCATGCGCCATGTGCAGGTGATCCAGCGCGGAGAAATCGGTCATGGCAACGGTCATCGGCAGGCAGGCAAGCAGCCGCGATGGTAGCCCAGCGGGGGCGCCGGTGAAGCGCGGGGCTCAGCCCTTCTTCTTCTTGCCCAGCGCGATCACATCGCCAAGCAGCTGCAGCTGCTCGGTGCTGGTGGGCAGCTCGCGTTCGAGCTTCTCGATCTCCTCGCGGAAATCGGCCACATCCTCGAAGCTGCGGTACACCGAGGCGAACCGGACGTAGGCCACGTGGTCGAGCTTGTGCAGCTCGTTCATGACGAACTCGCCGACCTTGATCGACGGAATTTCGCGCTCGCCGCAGGTCCGCGCCTGCTGCATCACCGCGCGTACCGCCAGTTCGATCTTGTCTTCGGGAACCGGGCGTTTCTGCAGCGCGCGATCAAAACCGCTGCGCAGCTTGCGGGCATCGAACGCCTCACGGCTGCCATCGCTCTTGATGATCGCCGGCAGTTTCAGTTCGATGGTTTCCAGCGTGCTGAAGCGCTCGTTGCAGGCCTCACATTCGCGCCGACGCCGGATCGTCGCACCGTCTTCGGAGACGCGCGAATCGATCACACGGGTATCGGCATGCTGGCAGAACGGACAGTACATGGAACGCCTAGCTGGGGAAAACGTCATGCCACGGTCATGGCAGCGTCGCAACGGTACCTGAGAAGGCGCGGGGCGGCAAATGCGCGTTGCGCGTCAGGCGGGGCCGGACGCCCGCCGCACCCACGTCAGGTGCAGGCTGGGCACCAGGAGCAGCGGCCCAAACACCAGATAGCCCAGCACCTGCCAACTGCCCACCACGCAGGCGTACAGCAGCACCAGCAGCAGGCTGCCGGCGGCCAGTACCCCCACGGCCAGACCGGCCCACGGGAGGGAGCCCGCCGCGCGCAGCCCGTCGCGCCCCTGCCGCAGGTACAGGCCGCTCAACCACACCCACGCGAGCAGGCCGAGCAGACCGGCGCCGCCCCAGAGCAGCAGCAGCCCGCCCTCGTTGCCCGCGAGCAGGAAGCGGCGATGGACCTCGACATGGCGCAGGCCCTGTACCGCCACGAGCCCGCAGGCCACCACGGTTGGCAGCCCAAGGAGCACGCACTGGAGCGCGTACAGACGCCGGTGGACGCTATCGCGCATGACCGGCCCACCTCGCCGCCGGCCTGGATCTCATCCCCGCGGCGCACCCGACCAGCGCATCCACGCCAGCTGTGCGCTCGGTATCAGCAGGGGCGGGCCGGCAATCAGATAGCCGAGCAGCGCCCAGCCGTCCTGCAGGACCAGGCGCATGACGAGCACCAACACGATCAGCGCGCCGATGACGCCGCAGGCGATGCCGATCCAGCCCAGCGGGCTGCTGCGGCGCAGGCCCGCGCGGCCGTGCCGCAGGTACACGCCGCTCAGCCACAGCCAGCCCAGCAGACCGAGGATGCCCGACAGGCCCAAGGCCAGCAGCGTCAGGCTTTCGGTGGTGCCCATGTAGCTGTTGCGGGAGAAATAGACGATGACCGCCAGCACCGACAAGGTGCCGCCGACGGCCAGCGTCGGCAGACCCAGCAGCAGGGCCAGCACCGCATAGGTGCGGCGTTGCGCGAGGTCATTCATCGGTGGTCGGCGTCCTTGCAGGGGCGCCGCCCCCGGCCAGGCCGGGGACGACGAACACGAGGGCCGGGATCGCGCAGCGTCGCTGCGCGCGGCCCTCGCTCATGTCACCCGTAGACCGGGTACTTGCGGCACTGCGCGCTGACCGCCTCGCGCACACGGGCGATCACCGCCTCGTCGGCAGGGGCGTCGAGCACGTCGGCGATCCAGTTGGCCAGGTCCACGCAGTCCTGCTCCACATAGCCGCGGGTGGTGACGGCCGGGGTGCCCAGGCGCAGGCCCGAGGTGACGAACGGCGAACGCGGGTCGTTGGGCACCGAGTTCTTGTTGACGGTGATGTGGGCCTTGCCGAGCGCGGCTTCCGCGTCCTTGCCGGACACGTCCTTGCCGATCATGTCGACCAGCATCAGGTGGTTCTGGGTGCCACCGGAGACGATCTTGTAGCCGCGCGCGATCAGCGTGGTGGCCATCGCCTGGGCGTTCTTGACCACCTGCTGCTGGTAGGTCTTGAAGCCCGGCTCCAGCGCTTCCTTGAACGCCACGGCCTTGCCGGCGATGACGTGCATCAGCGGGCCGCCCTGGATGCCCGGGAACACGATCGACTGCAGCTTCTTGACCAGGTCCTCGTTGGCGCCCTTGGCGATGATGATGCCGCCGCGCGGGCCGCGCAGGGTCTTGTGGGTGGTCGAGGTGACCACGTGCGCGTGCGGCAGCGGGCTCGGGTACACACCGGCGGCGACCAGGCCGGCGACGTGGGCCATGTCCACGAACAGGTACGCACCGATCTTGTCGGCGATCGCGCGGAAGCGCGCCCAGTCCACGACCTGCGAATAGGCCGAGAAGCCGGCCACGACCATCTTCGGCTTGTGCTCCAGGGCCAGGCGCTCGACTTCGTCGTAATCGATCAGGCCCTGCTCATCGACGCCGTACTGCACGGCGTTGAACAGCTTGCCCGAGGCATTGACCTTGGCACCGTGGGTCAGGTGGCCGCCGTGGGCCAGCGACATGCCCAGGATGGTGTCGCCCGGCTGCAGCAGGGCGAAGTACACCGCCTGGTTGGCCTGCGAACCGCTGTGCGGCTGCACGTTGGCGTAGTCGGCATCGAACAGCTGCTTGAGGCGGTCGATGGCCAGCTGCTCGGCGATGTCCACGTACTCGCAGCCACCGTAGTAGCGCTTGCCCGGATAGCCTTCGGCGTACTTGTTGGTCAGCTGGCTGCCCTGGGCCTCCATCACGGCCGGGCTGGTGTAGTTCTCGCTGGCGATCAGCTCGACGTGGTCTTCCTGGCGCTGGGTTTCGGCGGCGATGGCCTTGGCCAGTTCGGGATCGTAGGTTTCGATGCGGACGTCACGCGGGAACATCGGTTACTCCAGGCAGGCAGAGGGGGTACAGCGCGAGCTCTGGATTGTAGTCCCCGCGACGCAGGGTGACCAATCGGGCAGCGCCGGCCCCCCACAACGAGGAACGGCGCCTTCGCGGGCGCCGTTCGGGTGGCAGGGCCGGGCCTGGCCTTACCGGTTGTTGATCACGTAGTCGGCGATGATCCCGGTGGCGATGGCCACCAGCAGCAGATTGCCGCGGTCGTCGCGGATCCAGTGGTGGTCGCGGGGCGGGCGACGCACCGAGTAACGGTTGTAGTCGTTGACCACGTAGACCGGGCCGCCGTAATACTCGCGGTAGCGATGCCCACGTGCCCAGCCATAGGAACCGTAGCCGGGTGCCGGGCGGTACACCACGCGCGGCGGGGGCGCCGGACGGTAGTAGCCGCGGTTGTCGTAGTAGCGGCGGTCGTGACGGGCTTCGCGGCGGTCATCGCGCCACTCGCGGCGGTCATGACGGTCGTGGCGGCGGTCGTGACGATCATCACGGTCATAACGGTCATGGCGGTCGTGGCCACGGCCGCGATGGTCGTTGTCGGCGAAGGCCGGCGCCACCGCGCCCAGGGCCAGCAGCGAGGCCACGGCCCCGACCACAATTCGATTCATGCGCATGACTGGCCTCGCTTGGTGAGTGGATGATTACATCATGCTGACCCGGTCTGAACGGTTTCCGGCTGGAAACGGTTTCCAATTCAAGGGCTTTGACGGCCCATTCAGGCGGCGGCAAGCCCCGTCCCCGGGGCCGACCGGCGGTTGTCACCGCTTCCCGCTATAATCGGGGGTATTCCTTTTACATCTGTTCCTGTTCCCAACGGAACGGGCGCAGGGTTGCGCCTTCGGAGACCACATGTCCTCGCAATACATCTACACCATGAACCGCGTCAGCAAGGTGGTCCCGCCCAAGCGGCAGATCATCAAGGACATCTCGCTGTCGTTCTTCCCGGGTGCCAAGATCGGCCTGCTGGGCCTGAACGGCGCCGGCAAGTCCACGGTGCTGAAGATCATGGCCGGCGTGGATACCGACTTCGAGGGCGAAGCCCGTCCGCAGGCCGGCATCAAGGTCGGCTATCTGGCCCAGGAACCGGAGCTGGACCCGACCAAGACTGTGCGTGAAGCGGTCGAGGAAGGCGTGGGCGAAGTGCTGCAGGCCCAGGCCGCGCTGGACGCGGTGTACCTGGCCTATGCCGAGGAAGGCGCCGACTTCGACAAGCTGGCCAAGGAACAGGAGCGCCTGGAGGCGATCCTCGCCGCCGGCGACTCGCACACGCTGGAAAACCAGCTGGACGTGGCCGCCGACGCACTGCGCCTGCCGCCGTGGGACGCGATCGTGGGCAAGCTGTCCGGTGGTGAAAAGCGCCGCGTGGCGCTGTGCCGCCTGCTGCTGCAGAAGCCGGACATGCTGCTGCTCGACGAACCGACCAACCACCTGGACGCCGAGTCCGTGGAATGGCTGGAACAGTTCCTGGCGCGCTACACCGGCACGGTGGTGGCGGTGACCCATGACCGCTACTTCCTGGACAACGCCGCCGAGTGGATCCTGGAACTGGACCGCGGCCGCGGCATTCCTTGGAAGGGCAACTACACCGACTGGCTGATGCAGAAGGACGAGCGCCTGAAGCAGGAAGACAATCAGGAGAAGTCCCGCCAGAAGGCCATCCAGAAGGAACTGGAATGGTCGCGCCAGAACGCCAAGGGCGGCCGCACCAAGGGCAAGGCCCGTCTGGCCCGCCTGGAAGAGCTGCAGTCGGTGGACTACCAGAAGCGCAACGAAACCAATGAAATCTTCATCCCGCCGGGCGAGCGCCTGGGCGCATCGGTGATGGAGTTCAAGAACGTCTCCAAGAAGTTCGGCGACCGCCTGCTGTTCGACGATCTGAGCTTCCTGGTGCCGGGTGGCGCGATCGTGGGCATCATCGGCCCCAACGGTGCCGGTAAGTCGACGCTGTTCAAGATGATCACCGGGCAGGAAAAGCCGGATTCGGGCGAGATCACGGTCGGCCCGACGGTCAAGCTGTCCTACGTGGACCAGAGCCGCGACGCGCTGGAAGGCAACCACAACGTCTTCCAGGAAATCGCCGGCGGTCTGGACATCCTGAACATCAACGGCATCGAGATCCAGTCGCGCGCCTACATCGGCCGCTTCAACTTCAAGGGCCAGGACCAGCAGAAGCTGGTCGGTTCGCTGTCCGGTGGTGAGCGTGGCCGCCTGCACATGGCCAAGACCCTGCTGCAGGGTGGCAATGTGCTGCTGCTCGACGAACCGTCGAACGATCTGGACATCGAAACCCTGCGTGCGCTGGAAGATGCGCTGCTGGAGTTCCCGGGCAACACCTTCGTCATTTCGCATGACCGCTGGTTCCTGGATCGCATCGCGACCCACATTCTGGCGTTCGAAGGCGATTCGCACGTGGAGTTCTTCCAGGGCAACTACCGCGAGTACGAAGAAGACAAGCGCCGCCGCATGGGCGACGACGCCGCCCCGAAGCGCCTGCGCTTCAAGGCGCTGAAGTAAGAGAAAAAAGAACGGCCGCGCTCTGCGCGGCCGTTTTGCATTCTGGTAGGCCACGACCGTTGGTCGTGGTGCAAGGTCAACGGCAGCGATTCAGGTCTTACGGGCTGGGGAGGCCGACGGGCAGCCCCTTACGGGACACGCCGTAAACCCATCCTTGGGGGCTTGGCAAAAACATCCATGTTTTTGACAGTCCCTGCAGGGGCCACCCGCCGGCCTCCCCCGACAGATCGCGTGCGCGGGTTGGCAGCAGCAGCCACGCAGCGCGTGGCGCTGCGGCTGTTGGGTCGCAATTCCCGTGGCCACCAGCACGCTGTCGGAGGGCCGGCGGGTGGGGGGGTACGGGACCGTAGAAAACATGGATGTTTTCTACGAGCCTACATGGACGTATTCACGGCGTGTCCCGTACCCCGCACCCACCGGCCCTCAGCCCACGATGCTGCACACGAAGGCTGTGCGCTTGCACACGAAGGCTGTGCGCTTCCGGCTTTGGCTTTGGCATCACGCCGGAATACGTCATTTTCCACGGACAACCGACATGAACCTGTTTGAACGCCTGTTCCAGCTCCAGCAGCACGGCACCTCCGTGCGGACCGAACTGCTGGCCGGGCTGACCACCTTCCTGACGATGTCCTACATCGTCTTCGTCAACCCGGACATCCTGGCCACCACCGGCATGGACCCGGGCGCGGTATTCGTCGCCACCTGCCTGGCCGCCGCGCTGGGTTCGCTGGTGATGGCCTTCGCCGCCAATTTCCCGGTCGGCATGGCACCGGGCATGGGCTTGAACGCCTTCTTCGCCTTTACCGTGGTCGGTGCGGCCGGGTTGCCGTGGCAGCAGGCGCTCGCCGCCGTGTTCATTTCGGGCCTGGTGTTCCTGGTGCTGTCGCTCACCGGCGTGCGCGCCTGGCTGGTGGCCGGCATCCCCGCGTCGCTGCGCGCGGCCATCGTCGCCGGCATCGGCCTGTTCCTGGCGATCATCGCCCTGCAGAAATCCGGCGTGATCATTGCCAACACCGACACCCTCGTCGCGCTCGGCCCGCTCAACACCGCACCGCCCCTGCTCGCGCTGGCCGGCTTCCTGCTGATTGCCATTCTCGAAGCGCGCCGCGTGCGGGGCGCGATCCTGATCGGCATTCTCGCGGTCACCGGCGCGGCCTGGCTGCTCGGCGACGTGCAGTTCCACGGCGTGGTGTCGCTGCCGCCGAGCCTGGCCCCCACCTTCCTGCAGCTGGACCTGCCCGGCCTGCTGCATCACGACGGCGGCGCACCGATCGCGGTGCTGCTGCAGGTGGTGCTGGTGTTCGTGCTGGTGGAAGTGTTCGATGCCACCGGCACCCTGTACGGCGTGGTGGGGCGTGCCGGACTGCTCAAGCTGCCGGGTGCGCAGAAGCGCTTCGGCCGCGCCCTGCTCGCCGACAGCACCGCCATTGTGGCCGGCTCGCTGCTGGGCACCAGCAGCACCACCGCCTTCGCCGAAAGCGCCTCCGGTGTGCAGGCCGGCGGCCGCACCGGCCTGACCGCGCTGGTGGTAGCGGCCCTGTTCCTGGCCGCGCTGCTGTTCTCGCCGCTGGCGGCGATGGTGCCCGGCTACGCCACTGCCCCTGCCCTGCTGTTCGTCGCCGGTCTGATGCTGCGCGAACTGGTTGATGTGGAATGGGGTGACCTGACCGAATCGGTACCCGCGGCGCTGTGCGCGCTGGCGATGCCCTTCACCTACTCCATCGCCAATGGCCTGGCGTTCGGTTTCATCGCCTATGCAGTGCTCAAGGCCGGCACCGGGCGGTGGCGCGATGTGCACCCGGCGGTATGGCTGGTGGCCGGCCTGTTCGTGCTGCGCTACGCCCTGGACTAAGGCGGTTCACCCCTCGGCAACGCGGCTCTGGGATGATGCCTGCATGACCGATGCCCGCCTGCCCGCCGATCTGCCGTCACCGCTGCGCCGTCGCCTGCTGCGCGCGGCGCTGCTTGCGCCTGCGGTCGCCGCGCTGGCGACCCTGCCGGGGTGTTCCACCCCGCCGCACTTCGACGGCAGCTTCATCCAGCCGTGGCGCAGCCACCTGGACCTCACCGCACAGGACTGGCAACGGCACATGGCGCTGGCCCGGCAGCTCGGCTGCCGCCAGATCGTGGTGCAGTGGGCTGGCCTGTACGGCAGCGGCAGCGACGCCGACTGGGATGTGCCCGACACGGTGATGCAGCTGATCTTTTCCACTGCCGCGTCCGAAGGGCTGCAGGTGCGCGTGGGGCTGCCGTATCACAGCGGCTGGTGGAAGGCGCTGCAGGGAGCGGACCTCGCGGCGCTGGATGCGTTCCTCGCGCTCACCCTGGACAACGCACGCGGCTACCTGCAGCGCGCGCCGTGGGCGCGGCAGGCCAATTTCGCCGGCTGGTACCTGCCCTACGAACTGGAACAGTTCCACTGGGCGCAGGACGACCGCCAGCAGCGGCTGTGCACCTGGCTGGCTGCCCTGTGCGAGGCGGCGAAGGCCGGCACGCCCCACGTCACCGCCATTTCCACCTACTTCAGCCGTCTGCAGACCACCGGATCACTGGCGCAGCTGTGGACCCGCATCCTGGAGCAGGCGCCGCTGCGGCCGATGGTGCAGGACGGCGTCGGCGTGGCCGGCATGGACAATCTGGACGGCGTCGATCCGCTGCTGGCGCTGCTGCGCGCGCGCAAGGTCGACTTCGATGTAGTGGTGGAACTGTTCGAGGAACTGGCCAGCTCGCCCGCCGATGGCAGCCATTTCCAGGCACAGACGGCCGATGCCGCGCGCATCGCCAAACAGCTGGCGTGGGCCGAACGCAGTGGCGCGGCCGGCGTGTTCGCCTTCGCGCTGGACCCGTGGCTGTCACAGGACACCCCGCGCGCGCAGGCGCTGCGCCGGCGCTGGCGTACCAGCGCGCCGTAGTCGTTGCGCGCTACAGCGTGCGCCCGATGATCTCGCGCAGGATTTCGCTGGTGCCGCCGAAGATGCGCAGCGCGCGCGCGTCGGTCCAGGCACGGCCGATGCCGTATTCGCTGCTGTACCCGTAGCCACCGTGCAGCTGCAGCAGGTCGTCGAGGACCTGGCCCTGCAGCTCGGTGGCGTTGAGCTTGGCCATCGCCGCGCGGGTCGCGTCCAGCCGCCCCTCCATCTGCTCGCCCAGGCACTGGTCCAGGAACGTGCGCAGCATCGCCAGACGTGCGGCCGCATCGGCGAGCACGAAGCGGGTGTTCTGGTGGTCGATCAGGAAGCGGCCGAAGGCCTTGCGCTGGCGCACGTAGGCCACCGTTTCGGCCAGCATGCCCTCGGCCGATGCGGCCGCACGCAACGCGATGGCCAGGCGTTCGGCGGCCAGCTGGTCGCCGAGATAGTCGAACCCGCGCTGTTCCTCGCCGAGCAGATGCGATACCGGCACCTCCACGTCCTGGAAGAACAGCTCGCTGGTGTCCTGCGCGTGCTGGCCGATCTTGGTCATCGGCGCGCCGCGGGTGACGCCGGGCAGATGTGCGTCCACGCACAGCAGGGTGAGTCCGCGCGCGCCCAGCTCCGGTGCGACCGTCGCCACCACCACCACCACATCGGCATTGGTGCCATTGGTGATCCAGGTCTTCTGGCCGTTCAGCACGTAGTGGTCACCCTGGCGCTCGGCACGGGTACGGATCGCCTTGAGGTCGCTGCCGGCGCCGGGCTCGGTCATGGCGATGGCACCGATCGCCTCGCCGCGCGCCATTGCCGGCAGCCACGCATCGCGCAGCGCATCGCTGCCGTACTGCATCAGATACGGCGCGACCATGTCCGAATGGATCGAGAAGCCGATGCCCAGGTAGTTGGCGCGGGCCAGCTCCTCGATCACGCAGGCGGCGTGCCCATAGTCACCGCCGAGTCCGTACGGATCGGGCAACTGGCAGTTGAGCAGCCCGGCCTCGCCCGCCTCACGCCACAGCGAACGCGGGGTGATGCCGTCGCGCTCCCATTGCGCGTAATGCGGCGCGATCTGCGTTTCGATGAAGCGCTGCACCTGGTCGCGGAACAGGGTGTGGTCATCGCGGAAGATGGAGCGCGCATGCATGGATCAGCGCCCCACCGGATCGGTGCCGCTGAGCTGGCCCTGCAGCACCGGGGCGGTAGCGCTGCCGGTCAGGAACAGGCTGTAGTGGTCGCCGGGCTGCAGCGAGGGCAGCGCCACCGGCAGGCTGTCCTTGCCGCCGCAGCCGGCCACCAGCCGCGCCTTGACCGGGTTGATGGCACGCGCGCTGCTGGCGCCGGCGGCCACCGCCGGGAACACCACCGCGCCCTTGTCGGCCATCGCCAGCCGCGCCTGCGCGCAGCCGGCAGCCAGGTTGTAGAAGCGGATTTCCGCCTTGAGCGCGTCGCTGCTGCCACCGCCATCGGCCAGCACGGCGAGCGGCCGCGACGGCGTGGCCGGGTCCAGCACCAGCGTGGTGAAGGTGCCGGCGGCGACCTGCGCCTGCGTGCGCGGCTTGCCGGCCACGCGGACCGGGAATGGCTTGCCGCCTTCCACGATCGCATAGCGCGTGGCACGCGTGGCCGGGCCGATGCTCTGCTCGGCACCATTGCCGACACCGACCTTGAGTGCGGCCGCGCCGGGATTGAGCACGCGCACGAACGCCGAACCGGCCGGCGGCCGCGCCGCGTACAACTGCGCCAGGCGGCCTTCCGGCGCGCCCTGCTGGGCGCCTGCGGCCAGGGGAGTGCACGCCAGCAGGGCGGCGACAAGCAGGGTCAGCGGCGTCTTCATCGTTTGGGTTCCTGGCTGCGGAGCGTGCGCGCCAACGCGTAGCGCTGCTCCAGTTGTTTGCGATCGACCTTGTTGGTGGTGCCGGTAGGCAACGCGTCCACGGCGATCAGTTCGGAGGGGATCATGTACGGCGGCATGCGCCGGCCGAGCTGTTCCTTCCAGTCCTGCAGGGCCTCGGGCAAGGGCTGTACCGCGCCTTCGCCGGGATGGGTGAGTTCGACGAAACCGATCATGCGCACCAGGCTGCCGTCGGGGCGGCGCAGCACTACCGCGGCACCGGCCACGACGCCCGCCAGCGTGGACAGTGCCGCATCCACTTCGGCCAGCTCGATGCGGTACCCGTTGAGTTTGATCTGGTCGTCCTTGCGGCCGCGGAAGTAGACACGGCCCTGCGCGTCGAGATCGCCAAGATCGCCGCTGCGGTAGGCACGTTTGCCGTTGTGCTCGAACAGCACGCCCTGATCGAGATCGGGCCGGTCGAGATAGCCGCGCATCACGTGGTCGCCGGCCATGCAGATCTCTCCGTCGTCCAGGAACACGTCGGCATAGGGCTTGGCCACGCCGATCGGGAACGGATTGGGCGCGGCGGCACGCAGCGCGGCATCGATCTCCACCCAGGTGGTGGAACAGGTGGCCTCGGTGGGACCGTAGGAGTTGATGATGCGCGCCTGCGGGAAGCGCGCCCACAGCTCTTCGGCCACGCGCGGGGTCAGCGACTCGGCACCGAACACAAAAACGCGCAGCGACGGCAGCTGGGCGGCGGTGAAACGCGGGTTGAGCATCTGCTGGCGCACGAACGACGGCGTGGAGGCCCACACCGCGACATCGGACTGGCGCAGGTGGTCGACGAAACGCTCGCTGTCGGCGATCACCTCGCGCGGACACAGCACGCAGCAGCCGCCGAGACCCAGCGCGCCGCACAGATCGAACAGCGAGAAATCGAAGCTGAAGAGCATCTGGTTGAGGAACGCCGGTGCCTCGCCCAACGCCAGGCAGTCGCGGATCCAGCCGGTGAACAGTGCCACGCTGTCGCGGCCGATCTGCACGCCCTTCGGATCACCGGTGCTGCCGGAGGTGAACATGATGTAGGCCAGCCCCGACACGGTCAGCGCGCGCGGCGCGGCCGCACCGGGGCCGAAGGTATCGGCAGCCGCATCGTAGACCGCACCGGCATGCACCAGCTCGGTGATGCGCTGCAGGCGCGCCGGCGGATTGATGGTGTCCACCGGCACGTAGGTCACGCCCATCTGCAGGCAGCCGAGCATGGCCACCACGAAGGCGGCCTGCTTGTGGCCGGAAATCACCAGGGCGTGTCCCGGCTGGACGCCGGCCGCCTGCGCGCGCGCCATCCAGTCCTGGGTGGCCTGGTACAGGCCGGCCCAGTCCATGATCCCGTTGGCGTCGTGCAGTGCCGCCGCATGCGGCGCCTGCGCGAGGTCGGCGAAGCGGCCGTGGTCGAAATCGAATCGCATGCGATCGGCTCCTGCGGAAGGGGTGTGGCTCAGCGCTTGTGCGTGGCCACGTAGTCGGCCAGCACCTGCACCGAATCAACCAGCGCGTCGATCTCATCGACCGGCAGGGTGACGCCCAGGCGGTCCTTGACCTCGACCATCAGCTGCACCTTGGACATCGAGTCGAACAGCGACTCCATGTACTCGTCGGGCTGCACGCGGGTGCCGATCACCGACTCGACGATGTCGATCAGCTGGGTCTGGAGGGTCTGGATATCCATGTGGTTCACCTTGTCAGAACTGGAAGTAGAGGAAACGCGATTCTTTGTGCAGGCTCATCAGGCACAACCCGAGCAGAACCAGCATCACCAGCAGCCATCGCAGGCTGGGCTGCCAGCGCATCCACGCCCGCGGCGCCGGATTCGGCTTGGCCAGCGAAGGCGAGTACACGCCCATGATCTGGTGCGCGTTGGGTGTGCCCCACACGATCGCCAGCAGCACCACGATATACACGAACTGCAGGTGATGCCCGATCAGCAGACGCGCGCCATCGGCCAGGCCCAGTCCGGCGGCATGGGTGACGCTCTCCAGCGCTTCCCACCCGCGCACGCCGGCCATGCCCTGCACCAGCTGCCAGGCATCGTCCACACCGTCGGCGCGGAAGAACGCCTGCGCCACCAGGACCGCGCCGAAGGTCAGCAGCAGGTACCCCACGTGCTGCAGCCTGCTCACCTTGCGCAGCGCCACCGGCGTGCGCCCGCCGACGAACACGCGCCAGGCGTGGTTGATCGCCAGGTAGGCCGCGTGCAGCAGGCCGAAGATCAGGAACTGCAGGCCGGCACCGTGCCAGATGCCCGCCAGGCCCATCGCCCAGACCGTGGGCAGCACGATCATCGACAGGAAGCCACCGGCCGAGGCCACCGCGGTGGGGCCGGTCGGGCGGCCGTGGCGGGTGCGCCAGCGCGTCACCGCCATCGCCACCGGGTAGTACAGGTAGGCGGTGATGTAGCGGGTGAGCGTCATGTGCCAGCGCGCCCAGAAGTCGATCACGCTGGTCGCCTTGTACGGCGAATTGAAGTTGAGCGGGAAGCGGATGCCGAACATCCGCGCCAGGCCGAGCGCCATGTCCGAGTAACCGGAAAAGTCGAAGTACAGCTGCAGCGCGTAGCTCAGTGCGGTGGCCCATGCGCCCCAGAACTGCACGCTGCCGGTCTCGGCGAAACCGGCATCGGCATACGGGGCGATGGTGTCGGCCAGCAGCACTTTCTTGGCCAGGCCGATCACGAACAGCATGCCGCCCACCGACAGGTTGTCGGCCTGGAAGCGGTAGGTTTCGCGCTTGCTGAACTGCGGCATCATCTCCTTGTGGTGGAGGATCGGGCCGGCGATCAGGTGCGGGAAGAACGTCACGAACAGCACATAGCTGAGCGGGCTGCGGTCGTTGACCACGCCGGCGCGGCAGTCGAGCAGGTAACCGATCTGGGTGAAGGTGAAGAAGGAAATGCCCAGCGGCAGGATCAGCGCGTCCATCGGGCCGACGTTGAAGCCCATCTCGCCGACGAAGTTCACCATCGCCGCGAAATACTTGTAGTGGAACAGCAGCAGCAGGTCGGCGGCCACGCCCAGCGCGGTGACCAGCACCTGCAGGCGCGGGCGCGTGGCCAGTGACAGGATCGCCAGGCTGACCAGGTAATTGAACACGATGGAGCCGGCCAGCAGCACCACGAACTGCGGGTTCCACCAGCCGTAGAACACGATCGAGGCCACGCACAGCCACAACGCGGCCAGCCGCGGCTTCCAGGCACCGAGCAGATAGTGGATGCCCAGCGCGATCGGCAGGAACACCAGGAGGAACAGGAAGGAGTTGAAAAGCATCGTCGTTCGGCGCTCAGTCGATCTCGGCCAGCGTCGCCTGCTCACCGTCGGTCAACGGCAAGGACAGGGCCATTTCGGAGTATTCCCAGATCACCAGTTTGAGGCTGGACGGCCACTGCGCCCGCTGCGGCAGCGCCGCCAGCAAGGCGCCGGAGAACTGGCCGCCATCCAGGCTCTGGTTCCACACTTCGCGCCCCAGCGCGTTGCCGAGGCGTTCGGCGAACAGGCTGCGGCGGCCGTTGGAACTGCCCAGCAGCAGCACCTCCACCGGCGGGGTGTCATCGAGCAGCCCACCGCTGCGCAGCGGTTCGATCACCTGCACCGGCTCGCGGTCCAGCGCCGGCCGCCAGCGTGGCGGCGCGTGCTCCAGCCCGGCCAGCACGATCAGATCACCCATGCGCGGTTCGGCCGGCCCGGGCGCGCCGACCTCGAAGGCCTGCCCTCCCTTGCCGCCGAGCAGCGGCAGCGCGGACGTTGCGACGGCATCGGCGGCCCGCTGCGCACCGATCCGGTTCATGTGCACGTCGGTACGGAAGAACACCGGTTCCGATGCGCCCTGCAGCACCGGCAGCAGGTTGGTGGACGGCACCCCGGCGGCGGCGAGCGCCTGCTGCCATTGATCAAACCGCGCGCGCATCGGCGCGGAATGACGCAGACCGCAGGTGTGGGACGCCTCGATCCGCGATTTGTCCGGCACCACCACCACCAGCAGCTGCACGCCCTGGGCCTTGAGCTGCTGTGACCAGTGCTGCATCAGGCGCGTGCGCTGGGCGAAGACGGCGTCGCCGGTACCGGCCGGCGGGCGCAGCCCATCGCGGTAGAACAGCCAGTCCGGGCAGCCCATCGCCACCTGCGGACCGGTGTCGCCCAGGAAGCGGTAGCGCACGGCGGCGCTGACCAGATCGGCCTGCGCCTGCACCGGCAGCTTGAGCGCTTCGTTGATCGCGCGGCCGGCTTCGCCATCGGCCCAGCGTGCAGGCGCCAGCGAGGCGGCAGGCAGTCTGGCGTGGGCCAGCATCCAGGCGCCGGAGGCCAGGCCGAACACGAGCAGCACGATCACCACCACGGCGGTGGCGATGTGCGCACGGGCCGGTGCGGCCGGTGGCAGGGGCGCGGGTGCGCCGGGGCGGGCACTCATCGGGTTACTGTCCCAGGGCCTTGTGCAGGCGCGCCTGCCACTGTTGCGGGGTCATGATCGAGGCGTTGTCCCACTGGCCGCGCGCGTCCGGGCCCTGCACGTAGGAGGGCTCGAACATCTGCCATACCAGCACCTGCGGCTTGTGCTGCTGGAACTCGGGCGATTCCAGGTACTCCAGCAGCATCACCCAGTGACCCACGTTGCCGGGCTTCCAGTTCACCGAGACCGGTCGATCCAGCACATTGGACAGCTTCTGCGGGAAACCGAAATACGGCTGCACCATGCTGTGGCCGGTCACGTGCACGGGCGCGGGCGCATCATCCAGCAGCGACTGCTGGTCGGACTGGCGACGCACGGTGAAGGTGTCGCGGCCAATGGCCTTGCGCTGCGCGTCGGTGAGGAACAGCTCGGCCAGATCGCCGAAGCGGCGCTCCTTGATCTCGCTGCCCAGCGCCATGCCGGTGCCGGCCTCGCCGGCCAGCGTGGGCACCTGCTGGCGCACCTGGGCAGCCACGGCCACGGCCACCGCATCGGCGGCCGCCTGGGTCCAGTGCTGATCGCTGCGGTAGAACACGTCCTGCCCGCCCTGCCTGGTCTGGCGCAGCACCTGCAGCGCATCCACCGCCGGCACGCCCGCCTTCTCCAGGCCGTCGTGCACCAGCGCATAGCGCCCGCGCACCGCATCGCCGAGCCGTTTGCCCTCAGGCAGCTTGTCCTCGTAGAACAGCGCCTTGTCCGGCAGCACCAGCACTTCCAGTTTGACGCCCGCGGCGTCCAGCGCGCGCTTTGCATCGGCGATCAATGCGGTGTTGCGCGCGATGGCGGGCGCATCCACATCGGTCAGGCTGCCCCAGGCGGGGAACAACCAGCCGTCCTTGCCGATCAGCACGATCGAGGAATCCTGGTTGGCCGCGGCGGGGGCCGGCGCTGCGGCCGGCGCCTGGCCGAATGCCGGCGCCGCTGCCAGCAACGTGGCGCACAGGGCGGCCGGCAGCAGCAGCGCCGAACGGCGCGGCTGCATGGGGCGATGGGGTCGGGTCATCGTGGATTCCTTTTCGATGGTCAGTAGTAGAGCGTGGCGGTGGCGAACAGGCCCTTGGCCCGCTGGGTATCGCCGCCGCCGATGGCAAAGCGGTACTGCACGCCGAGGTCGAGGTAGGAGCGCGCCGCGTTGTAATGGTCTTCGCGGAACCAGTAGCGCACGCCCACGCCCGGCCCGGCACCCAGCGACCAGCTGCTGGCGGTGTCGGACAGATCGAAGGACTGCGCGCCGATCAACGGATAGGCGATGCCGCGCACCTTGGAGCGCTGGTCGATCCAGTCCGCACCGACCACCAGATAGGGATTGATCACCCAGCGCGTCTGGTCGGCGCCGAAACGGTAGCTGCGCCCGGCACGCAGTTCGGCCGCACCGAACCACTGCTGCCGGCGCAGGCGGCCGTCGGAGTCGGTCAGGCGCGCCATCGTGTCACCGTTCATGTCGATGCGGTCGATGGTGAAATGCGCACGGTTGTCGTCCCAGCTGAAGCCGGCCTGGGCATAGCCGCTGATGGTCCACCACTGGTTGACGTCGGTGCGCACGCCGGTGCCGTTGTAGAAGCCGTAGGTCAGGTAGGACATCCAGCCGCCGGCGTTGTCCCTGAGCCGGTAGCGCGCGGCGGTGGTCATCTGCAGCGGCTGGCTGGATTCCAGCTGGAGGCGGCACTGGATCGCCGCCGAATCCGGATAGACGCCGCCGTTGCGGGTGGCCGTGCCGATGAACTGGCGGCGCTCGATGCCGGCGCTCAGGCCGGTCTGGCCGAAGGCATAGCGCACGCCGAACGAGGCGATGGTGGACGGCCAACCGGCGATGGAGCGCGACCGGCTGAGGCGTTCGGCGCGGACGCGGGCGTCTTCGGTCGCCACGCCCGTGCAGGGGTCCACGGCCAGGATCGACTCGTACGTCCCGCCTTCGTCGTACAGCGTGTTGGCGATGCGTGCATACGCCTCCAGCGTCCCGTGGCGGTTGTTGAACGCCGGTGGACGCCAGAACGCTTCCAGCGTGCCGAACACCGAATCGCCGGGCGTGCTGATGGCCGCGCCGCCCAGATTGGTGGCCGCCTGGCGTGCGCCGCGGTAGCCGGCCGAGGCGGTGATGCCCCATTCGCGCGAGAGGTTGGCGATCGAGCTGCGGGTGTTGTAGCGCTGGCTTTTGTCCAGCTTCAACGTCCCCGCATCCGCGCTGTCGATGGCCCCGCGCAGCAGGCTCACGGCCTGGCGGTTGTCGCCGCTGGCGGCACTGGCATAGGCCTGATCCAGCACCACGGTCGGCGGTGCCTTGCCGGTGGCCTGGGCAGCGCGGAAATCGGCCAGCGCCTGTTCGGGCTGGCCGACGCGCTGGTTGAGGTAGCCGCGCTGCATCAGCAGGCCGGCATCGGCGGGCTTGGCCGCCAACGCCGTATCCAGCCGCTCGCGGGCCTGGGCCGCCTGTGCGCGATCGCCGGCCGACAGGGTGGTGGTCAGCAGCGACTGCAGCGTCAGGTTCTGCGGATCCTCCTCCACGGCGCGCTGCGCCTGGCGGATCGCTTCCTGGTAATCCTGCCGGCCGAACGCCGCATAGGCGCGCTGCGCGGGGCCGCCTTCGCCCTGCAGGTCTGCCGGCATCAGTTCGCACTGCGTGCCATAGGGCGTGTCGCGGCACTGCTGGAACGGTGCGGGGTAATCGGCCAGCGTGAGTTCCTGGCCGCTTCTGGCATGGCGCACTGCCTTGGCACGCTGCGCCACGGCCGCCTCCACCACCTGGCGCGCATCGGCATCCAGGTCGGCGTACGTGTCCTGCTGCAGCGGCTGCAGCAACGCGGCCGCGCGCGTGCGGTCGCCGGCCGCGATGGCGGCATCGGTGGCCAGCAGCCGCACATTGCGCCGCTGCTGGTCGTCCAGCCAGTCCTGCTTCAACGCCGCATCGAAGTCGGCATTGGCCGCATCGGTCTTGCCCTGGCGCTGGCGCAGGTACGCGCGCATGACCAGTGCCACGGTGTCTTCGCTGTCGTTCTCCAGCGCCTGGTCGGCGGTGCGCTCGGCCGCAGGCAGCTGCTCGTCGAGCAGCTGCGCGCTCATCAACAGCAGCCGGTGCGAGGCCACGTCCGGCGCACGTTCGACGGCCTCCCGCGCATAACCGGTGGCCGCGTTGAAATCCTGCGCGATCAGCGCCTGGTAGCCCTCCTGCGCCGGCTTGACCGCGCGCTGGCGTCCCAGCGCGACACGCTTGGCCTGCAGGTCGCCGACATTGGGCGCGCCGAGCTGGATGGCCGTCGCCGCCGCCGCATCGGCCTCTTCCAGCTGCTGCTGCGCTTCCAACGATGCCACCCACAAGGTGGCCCAGGCGCCCTGCTGCGGCTGCTGGCGGAAGGCCTGTTCGGCCTTGCTGGCCGCTTCGGCCATGCGGTCGTTGTTGTAGGCCTCGTAGGCCTGGGTGGCCAGCGCGAAGGCGCGCTGGTAGGCCTGCTCGGCCGCGCTGGGTCGTGCGGCCGCAGACGGACGTGCGCCGGCAGCTGCGGTACTGCGCGCCGGTGCCGCCGCGGCCAGACCGGGCAGCGCCGGGTCGCGCAGGCCATCGGCGATGGCCCGCTGGGCCAGGCTGCGCGCCTCGTCATAGCGGCCGAGCTTCTGTGCGGCATAGATCTGCAGCAGGCGCAGGCGGGCCACGTCGGGGCGCAGGCGTGCCGCCTCGGTGGCCGTCCGGTAGGCCTGCTGGTAATCACCGCGCTCATAGGCGCCAAACGCCTGCTCGGCAATGCGGTAGGCGTTGCCGGACAGCGGCAGTGGTTCCTGCGCCTGTGCGCTGGCGCAGCCCAGCCCCAGCAGGCTCAGCGCGATCATGCTGGAAAGCAGTGTGGTTCTCATGCCTTCAGCTCTCCGCTGGCACTGTACTGGGGAAGGCCCGAGCGGCGGTGCTGCTCGCGCACGGCGGTGGCGATGGCCGCTTCGGTGGCCACGCCATGTTTGACCAGATAGTCGCCGATGCGTCCGTCGCGCTGCGGCTTGTACTCGTCCAGCACGCGCTCGAACTGGTCGCGCGGGATCAGGCGCATTTCCACCAGCAGGTCGCCAAGCAGCGGCACGGCATCGATGCGGTAGGTCTCACCGCTGATCAGGCGCAGACCGGCGTTGATCTCGCTTTCGCGGGCGATCGACTGCACCACCGTGGTGGCCGGCAGGCCCTTCAGCAGCTGCGCCTGTTCGGCCTCGGACAGCGGGTTGGCCACCGCCACCGACAGTTCGTCGGGCGTGTCCGAGGGCAACGGCAGCAGGCGCCACTGCACGCAGGCATCCACCGGCAGCGGGAACTGGCCGGCCTGCAGGTAGGCCACGTCGATCGCCGCACGCGGCAGGTCGCCCTGGAAGGCGATCGCCTCGGCCAGCGTTTCATCGTCCAGCCACCCCTGCGAGACCAGGATGCGGCCGAGCGGTTGCTGGCGCCCGCCTTCCTGCTGCTGCAGCGCTTCTTCCAGGCGTTCCGGCTCGACCGCCTGCCAGGTGGTGAGCAGTTCGCCGAGGCGCTTGCGCGTCTGCACCAGCTGCGAGGCGCTGGGGAAATCGTGCATGGTCTTGTCCCACACCATGCGCTTGCCGAACAGCAGGTACAGCAGGAACATGCGCCACGCACGGGCGGTGGCCATGAAGTTGATCATGTTGCCGACCACCATGCGCGGGATCGACATCAGCGCATGTTCCCAGCCATACAGCTTGTTGACGAAATAGAAGCGCTGCACCACCCGCGTGCCCAGTGCCGCAGTGGTCAGCAGCGCCACGTTCATCTGCCAGGTGCCGGCCTGGAAAATGGTGGGGAACTGGGTGTTCCACAGGCCACTGACCTTGAGCACCCAGAACAGCAGGAGCTGCAGGAAAATCACGTAGGCGATGATGCTGACGAAGGACGTGACGATGCCTTTGCGGTCGCGCGCGAGCAGGTACTTGGTCGCCAGCGAACCGCGCCAGCCCAGCGTTTCCCAGCTCTGCAGGCCGATGCCCAGCACCCAGCGCGCCTTCTGCCGGTAGGAGGCGCGGAAGTTGTCGGGGAAGTATTCACGCACGCACAGCGCCATGCCCTGGGTACGCTCGCGCACCGGGCCCCAGCCGAACCACGACGGCCGGCGCACGCGGAACTGCACCGGGAAGCGCGCGAAGATGGAATGCATGCCCATCGCCGCCAGCCGTGCGCCGACGTCGTAGTCTTCGGTCAGGCTGTCGGTGTTGAACGGCTGGTTGTTGGTGGCCTCGCTCAGCGCCAGCAGTGCCTTGCGCGAAAAACACGTGCCCACGCCGGCCGACGGCACCATGCCGGAGACGCTCTCGCGCACCACCAGGTCCTTGGCGTGCCATTCGGCGAACTCGTCCATGTACACGCCGGCAATCAGCTCGTACCACTCGCGGTCCAGCGAGGTCACCGGCAACTGGATCATGTCCTTGCGCGGCAGCAGGTAGTTGAAGAAGCGCAGCTCCATCGGGTGCAGCACGTCTTCGCTGTCATGCAGGACCACCCCGGCGAACTCGATGCCGTGGCGTTTTTCGTAGTCGAAGATCGACAGGATCAGCCAGTTCAGGCAGTCGGCCTTGCTGGTCGGACCCGGATGCGGCACTTCGACGCGACGCAGCCGCTTGTAGCGGCGGCGCATGCGTTCCACTTCGGCGATGGTCTCGGCGTCGTTGGGATAGGTGCCCACGAACACGACGTACTCGCGGTAGTCGAGCACGTCGATCATGTTCTCGACCATCTGCGCGATCACGTCGTACTCGGCCCAGGCCGGCACCATGATCGCCAGCGGCTGCTCCGGCCGCTGCAGCAGGTCCTGCTGGGTCAGCGGCCGGTACTCGCGGCGCTTCTTTACGGTCAGGGTGCGCCAAGTTTCGCGCACCCAGTACCAGACATCGATGAACAGGTCGTCCAGGCTGGAAATCAGGATCAACACGGCCACCGCCGCCGCGACTGTTTCCAGTCCGGCGTAGTAGTTGGCCAGGTAGATATCCCAGTGCAGGCCGTCCACGGGGAATCAGTGACCGGTCGAGGCGGACTTGCGGCGACGACGGACCTGCGCAACGCGCGCGGCCAGCAGCATGAACACCACCACGCCCACCAGCACCAGCAGCCACACCATGTGCTGCTTCCAGACCGGTTCGGGATTGCCCTGCTTGGCGACGTTGGCGCCGGTCGGGTCCTGGCCATCGAAGTCCTGGACCACGCCGCGCCCATCAAGCAGCGCGATGTTGCCGCGGATCAGCCGGAACGGCTCGCCGATCTGCGGCGCATGCGCGCCCAGCTCCCGATAGATCACCCCGGTCTTGTCACCGCTGCCGACCACTTCCACCAGTGCCGACTGGTCCAGCCCGGCCACATCCAGCAGCACCTGCTTGCCGGTACCGGCGATCACCAGGTGGCCGTTGCGTACCGCGCCGCTGGACGCCACGTCCTGCGGGGCCAGCGCGAAGCTGAGGTAGGCACCGGCCGGGGCGATCGCCGCCTTGGCGTCGCTGACCTTGAGCACCGCCTGGGTGGGCGAGGCGCCGGCGGCGCTGGCGATGTGGATCACCTTGGCCAGCGAGGACGGCGCGTCCTGCAGCCAGGTGGCCGGCACGAACACATCGTGCTTGCCGGCGAGCTGCGCGGCGGCGCCGACGAAGTCGGGCGCCATGCTGCGGTCGGCCAGGCGCAGGTGGCTGCTCGGCAGCACCGATACCGGATAGCCGGTGGCCGGGTCATGGCAGTACGGCCGCGCGGGCTGGCGCAGGAAGCTGATCTTGACCTGGTTGCGTGCGGCCAGCGCGTAGCTGGGCACCGCGGCCACCAGACGCTGCGGCTTGCCATCGTTGGCCAGCACCTTGGCGCCGAGCAGGTAGTCGTTGAAGAAGATGGACGCCACCGCGCCCTGCCCCGCCGGGTTCGGCGCGGCAGACACGTCGAGCACCACTTCGCTGGGCAGACGGCCTTCGCTGGACAGTGCGCCCAGATCGAACGTGGCGATGCGGTCGCCGCGCGTGACGATGTCCTGGGTACCGGCCATCGCACCGAGGCGGCTGAGCAGCACCACGTCCTTGTCGGCCTGCGGCAGCAGCGCCTGCTCGACCTGCAGCGAACGGCCCAGTGCATAGGCGCGCCACTGTTCGGTCAGCAGGCCGGCCACCTTGGCGCCGGCGCCTACCGCGACCAGCAGGGTCGGACGCCCGCCGACCATCGCCACCTGCACCGACGCGGTCCCCGGGGCGGTTTCCAGGCCGGCCATGTCGGCGCGGCGCCACTGCGTGAATGCCGCAGCGGCGTCGGGCGAAGCGGCGGCGACCTCGGTCGCCAGTGCATCCAACGCGGCACGCACGGCGGCACGCAGCGGATCGCTGGTCACCGCCACGTCCGGCGCGAGCGGGCCATCGGCCAGCGACAGCAGCGCGCCGACTTCGGCCAGGCTGCCGATACGGTGGGTGGCGCTGCCATCGGACAGTGCGGCATAGGCGGGAATGCCGGCCAGGCTGGCCGGGATCACCAGCCCGCGCAGGTCCACCGTGCCGCCCACGGCCGGCAGGCCGACCACGTCCACGCGCTTGCCGCCATTTTCCAGTGCGGTGCCCACGCGCCAGGCCGCGTCGTAGCTGTCCACGCCGAGCGCGCGGCCGTCGACCAGCAGGCGGACCCGGGCCGGCAAGGCGCCCCATGCCTTGGCCACGGTGTCGATCTGGCGGCCATCGAAGCGATAGCTGAAGCGCGTGTCCGGCGACAGCCGCAACACGTTGGCCGGCGCGCTCTGGTCGGCGCACTGGTAGTCGGATACCACCGACCACCAGCCCACGCCGAAGCGCACGAAGCCGCTGGGACGGGCGAAGCCGTCGATGCCGATCACCTGGCTGGCATCGCCCTGCGCATCGGTGATCGAGCGCGCCGAGACCGGGTCGCCATCGATCGACACCAGGCTGGAGGTGCGCCCGGTGTGGCCGCGCACGTAACGGGCGTCGAGCTGCAGCTGCGCCTCACGAGTTTCCACCCCGGCAGGCACCGGCAGATAGATCTCGCGCTGGCTCTCCTGCCCGCTCAGCACTACCGGCTGGGTGAAGCCCAGGTCGCGCAGGGTCATGCTGCGGCTGACGGTGCTGTCGCCGGCCCATTCGGTGAACTGACCGGCCACGCTGTCGGCGGCCAACGCCGTCGGCAGCGGGGAGATCAGGACCAGGGCCAGCGGCAATACCTTGGAGAAGCGTGCGGTACTACGGGTGGTCTTGGTCATGAGGTCGCTTCGGTCAGAGAGGGAGTGGACAGGGCGTCGGCGGCAAGGCCGGGCACGAACTCGTCGAACGGCACACCGCGCAACGCGGCAACGATGCGTGCGGAGGCACGGCCATCGCCGTAGGGACTGGCATCGGGGCGGAACCGTGCGGGGGTCGGCGCGGCATCGCAGGCGGCACCCACCTCGGCAACGATGCGCGCCGCGTCGGTGCCGACCAGCTTGACCACCCCGGCCTGCACGGCTTCGGGGCGCTCGGTGACATCGCGCATCACCAGCACCGGGCGGCCGAGCGCCGGCGCTTCTTCCTGCACACCGCCGGAGTCGGTGAGCACCACGTGCGCGCGCTGCATCAGGCGCACGAAGTGCAGGTAATCCTGCGGCTCGATCAGGTGCACGTTGTCCAGGCCGCCAAGGTGCTGGTGCACCGGGCCCTGCACGTTCGGATTGAGGTGCACCGGATAGACGATCTCCAGGTCCGGGCGACGGGCCAGCTCGGCCAGCGCGCGGCAGATGTTGGCAAAACCGTCGCCGAAGCTCTCGCGGCGATGCCCGGTGACCAGGAGCAGTTTGCGACCCGGGGTGAGGAACGGGAACGCGGCATCCAGCCCGGCGCGCAGCGGCGCGTCACGGTCGATGCGATCCACGGTCTGTTCCAGCGCATCGATCACGGTGTTGCCGGTGATGGTGATGCGGCCACCGAGGTTTTCCTGCTCCAGGTTGTAGCGGGAGCTGGCGGTCGGCGCGAACAGGTGGTCGGCGACCACGTCGATGACGCGGCGGTTCATTTCTTCCGGCCAGGGCTGGTCGAGGTTGCCGGTGCGCAGCCCGGCTTCGACATGCCCGACCGGGATGCGCCGATGGAAGGCGGCCAACGCGGCGGTCATCGCGGTGCTGGTATCGCCGTGCACCAGCACGCGGTCCGGCTGCACCTGCTCGTAGAGTGCATCGAGCTTGGCGAACAACCGCCCGCACAACCCGTTGAGGGTCTGGTTGGCAACCATGACGTCGAGGTCGTGATCGGGCTGGATGCCGAACAACGACATCACCTGATCGAGCATCGCCCGGTGTTGTCCGGTGATGCAGACCACGGAGTGGATTCCCGGCGCTGCTTCCAGCGCGCGGACCAGGGGCCCCATCTTGATGGCTTCAGGGCGAGTACCAAAGACAGAGAGAACCTTCACCTGACCGCTCCATGTGCTGACTAACGATGTGTGACGTCCATCACGCAAATCGTAGGCCAAGTGGGGCTTCCTAGCCAGTTCAACGTGATACGCATCACATTTCAACGGCCAATGTGACGCTGTGCGTCACTTTATGCCGTCACCCGAGTACCAGTGTCTCTTTGTGGGCGCGTTACTCAGGTGAAAGTTCGAACACCTGGCGCAGATAGGCGAGGTAGCCGGGGTCGTCACACATGCTCTTGCCCGGCGAATCGCTGAGCTTGGCCACCGGCTGGCCGTTGCAGCGGACCATCTTGATGACGATGTTGAGCGGCGTCGGGCCGAGATCGTTGGTGAGGTGCGTGCCCACGCCGAACGCCACCTGGCAGCGCCCGCGGAAATAGTCGAACAGCTGCATCACCTTTTCGATGTTGAGCCCATCGCTGAACACCAGCACCTTGCTGCGCGGATCGACACGGCGCGCGTTGAAGTGCGCGAGCATGCGGTCGCCCCAGGCGAACGGATCGCCCGAATCGTGGCGCACGCCATCGAAGAGCTTGCAGAAATACATGTCGAAATCGCGCAGGAACGCGTCCAGGCCGACCACGTCGGACAAGGCGATGCCGAGGTCGCCGCGGTACTCGCGCGCCCACGATTCCAGCGCGGCCACCTGCGAATCGCGCAGACGCGGCCCCAATGCCTGGAACGCCTGAAGGTACTCGTGCGCCATCGTGCCGTGCGGCGTCATGCCGTACAGGCGGGCGAAATGCACATTGCTGGTGCCCACGAACTGCGCGCCCAGCGCATCGCGCATCATCGGCAGCATGCGCGCATGCCAGTCACGCGAGTAGCGGCGGCGGCTGCCGTAGTCGGCAATGCGGCACAGCTCGAAGCCCGGGGTATCGCGCAGCAGTGCGGTCTTGGCCTGCAGGCGTCGCTCGCCTTCGGCGAAGTCGGGCGTGCTGGTATTGCGGAACCAGACCTCGTTGATGATCGCCAGCAGCGGCACTTCGAACAGGATCGTGTGCAGCCACGGGCCGGTGATGTCCAGCTCGATCTCGCCGGGCACCGTTTCCGAGGCGCGCAGGCCGATGTACTTGCGGTCGAGGTGGAACAGCCCGAGGAAGTCGGCGAAGTCCGGTTTGACGAAGCGCAGGCCGCGTACGTAGTCCAGTTCCTCGGCGGTGAAGCGCAGGCGGCACAGATGGTCGATCTCGTCGTTGATCTGATCGATGTACTGCGCCAGGTCGATGCCTGGCGTGCGGCATTTGAACCGGTACTGCACCTGGGCGCCGGGATGCTGGTGCAACACCGCCTGCATCATGGTGAATTTGTACAGGTCGGTGTCGAGCAGGGACTGGATGATCATGCGGAATCCACGCGCGTTCGGAAGGTGCGCCGGTAAATTATGCGCCGGGCGTGGCGGTCACCGGCACCTGCGCGCGGCCGCGTTTGGCCACGCGTTCATCTCGGCGCGGCCTCAGGCCGGGCGCCGTGTGCGCAGCAGGCGCGGCACCTGCGCCGCGGCGTGGGCCCAGATCGCCGTCCATACCGCGCCCTGCACCAGCAGGTTGCGGCGCGGTGCCTCGAACTTGCGGAAGTAACGCCACAGCCCGCGGTGCTTGTGCCATTCGACGAAGAACGGCCGCGAGCGGCTGGACACGCCACGGACGTGGGTGACCTGCAGGTCGTTGGCGATCGCCACCACCGCGCCGGCATCGCGGGCGCGACGGCACAGGTCCAGGTCTTCGGCATGCAGGCGGTAACCGGCATCCCACCCGCCCAGGCGGTCGAACAGGCTCCGCGGCATCAGCAGCAGTGCACCGGACAGTGCCGGCACCACCTGCAGGGTCTGGGTCGGATCGGCCGGAATCGCCAGGCGCGCGCCACGGCCGGGATGGCGCAGCATGGCCGCAAAATCCGGATCGCGGCGGCGCACCGCGTCGTCGCGACGACCGTCCTCATCCACCTGTTCCACCCCGAGCAGACAGTCGCCCAGTCCTGCAGCGCGGGCGCACAGCAGCGACAGCGTGTCCGGCGCGACCAGCAGGTCGGGGTTGATGAACGCCAGCCACGGCGCCTGGCAGTCGGCCACGCCCTGGTTGTTGGCGGCAGCGAATCCGGGGTTGTCGGGGTTGGCGATGAAGCGCACCCGCGCATCGGCCGTGGCATGGCGCTGGACGATGTCCAGGGTTGCGTCGGTCGAGCCGTTGTCGACCACGCGGATCTCGGCGACATCGTGGGCGGCGCGCAGCCGGGTCAGGCAGGCATCGAGGGTGCTGCCGCTCTGGTAGCTGACGATGATGGCGGCGATGGCGTGGCTCAAGCGGGGAACTCCGGTGCGGCGGGCGGCGCGAACAGGTCGCCCTGTGCGCGCGGCATTATCGCCTGCTGGTACCCCTGCTGCAGCGCCTGGCGCGCCTGGTGCAGCGGGTCGCCCATCAGGAACGCGGCCAGGCGCGGGCGCCAGCCGGGCCAGCGCGTGCCCAGCGCATCCATGTCACCGTCGTGCGCGCGGCCCTCGTCGGCCCGCGCGACGAACGCGGTTTCGCACAGCGCATTGCGCCAGCCCAGCCCGGCCATGCGCAGGCTCAGGTCGATCAGCGCGGCATTCCAGGAGCCGTAGCTGTGCGCGTCCAGGCCCCCTGCCTTGCGCCGCGCATTGCCACGCAGCAACACCGCGTGGGTCACCGCCGAGGGCAGCTCCGGGTGCAACGGCGGCAGCGCCGCGCAGGCCTGGGCCAGGGCGTCGAGCGCCTCCGGGACCGGATTGATTTCGCCCAGCCGTGGCCAGGCAGCGGTTTCGCCGGCATTGCACCACGGCGTGGCCGAGCCGATCGACGGGTCGTGCGCGAAACAGGCTTCCAGCTGCTGCAGCCAGCCCGGTGCGGGGATCGCATCGGGCGCCAGCACCACCACGTCGGCGCCGGCGCAGGCCTGCAGCATCTCATCCAGGTGCGCCACCTCGCCGATGCTGCGCGCCCGCCGGGTGTACTCGGCGCGCAGCGGCGTATGCGCCAGCCAGTGCTCGATCACCGCCTGGGCCCGCGGCCCGGCCTGCCCGTCGTCGGCCAGCCACACCGCCGTACCGGCCGCCGTACCGGTGTCCAGGGCGCCGAGGCACTGGTCCAAGGCGGTGTCGTCGACGCCGATCGGCAGCAACACGATCGTCCCCATCGCTTCCCCTGTCTGTGGTGGCTGCCGGATGCGCGCAGCGTAACAGGCGGCGCGGGGAGTGCGCGTCAGTTCTTCTTCGGATGGTTCGGGAACGGCTCCATCGCGCGGAAGCGGCTGCTGTACTCGTCGGTCAGGTTGCGCGACTCCTGCGCGTTGCGCACGATCGTCGGGGTGAGCAGGACGATCACTTCCGAGCGCCCGCTGTTCTGGGTCTTCCTGCCGAACAGCGCACCCAGCACCGGGATCTTGCTCAGCCCCGGCACGCCGTTGCTGCCATCCTCGTCGGAATTGGTGATCAGGCCCGCCAGCATGATGGTATCGCCGCTCTGCACGGCCGCTTCGGTGGAGATCTTGCGGGTGTTGATCGGCGGGTTGCAGGTGGTCTTGGTCGGATCGCAGCCGGCGGGAATGGCGCCGGCCGAACTGACTTCCTGCACGATGTCCAGGAACACCACGCCATCGCGGGTGATGCGCGGACGCACCTTGAGGATCACGCCGGTGTCCAGATATTGCACCTGGCTGTAGGTGTTGTCACCGCCCACGCCGGTGTTGACCGAGACCGAGTTGATCGGGATCTGGGTGCCGACGTTGAGCGTGGCCTCGGCGTTGTTGCGCACGAAGATGGAGGGAGTCTGCAGCAGGCGCAGGTTGCTGACCTTGTCCAGCGCGGACACCACGGCGGCCGCGTTCTTGCCGAGGAAGGTCCAGCCCACGCCACCGTCGCCGACCACACCGGAAATGCTGCCCCAGATCGAGCGGCCGAGGGCGCTGGGCAGGTCGACGCCGCTCTCGGTCTTGCCGGTGGCCACGGCCTGCTCGAAGAACCAGTTGACGCCATAGCTGAGGTCGCCGGTGAGCGACACTTCAGCCACCTGCGCCTCGATGTGCACCTGCATCGGCATCACGTCGAGCTTTTCGATCACCTCGCGGATGGAGCGCCAGGCCTGCGGCGTGGACCGCACCAGCAGGGTGTTGGTTTCCTCCACCGCCGACACGCCGACGCTGTCGCCCTGCACCTCCAGGTTGAAGCTGGCGTTGCCGGCCTGCCGCTGCGGCAGGTTCATGCTGCCCTCGCCCAGGCCGCCGCGGCTGTTGCCGTTGCCGCTGCCGCTGGTGCTGATGTTGTTGGTGTTGCCCCCCAGGTCGCGGCTGCCCACGTCCATCTGCGAGCCCCCCGGCGCCAGCGAGGCGCTGCTGCTGCCACGGCCGCGGCCGTTCTCGCTGGCAAACGCCTCGGCCAGGCGCTCGGCCAGGTCCTTGGCTTTGACGTAGCGCAGCTCGTAGGAGAACAGGCGGGCGCTGCCGCCGGCGGTGTCGATGCGGTCCAGCCACTGCTGGATCTGGTCCAGGTAGCGTGCCTGCGGGGTGATCACCAGCACGGCGTTGGCGTTTTCCAGCGGCAGGAAGCGGAACATGCCCGCGCTGGGCGTTTTGCTCTCCTCGCCGAACACCTTCTCCAGATCCGCGGCGACCTGCTCGGCCTTGCCCGACTGGATCGGGAACACGCCCACCGACATGCCCGACAGCCAGTCGACGTCGAAGATCTCCACCGTGCGCAGGTAGTTTTCCAGTTCGTTGCGGGTACCGCCGAGGGTGATCACGTTGCGGCCACTGTCGACGTTGACGATCGCGTTGGGCCGCGCATACGGCTCCAGTACCTTCTTCATCTCCGTGGCGGAAATGAACTGCAGCGGCACCACGCGCACCTCGAAGCCACGCGCGCTGGCGGCCGGGGCGGTGCTCGGCGCGACCGTGCCGGCCAGCGCCTGGTCGGCGGGCACGATGTTGTACCGGCCGCCGCTGTAGACCATGCGCGCGTTGTTCCAGCCCAGCACCATCTCCAGCAGGTTCAGTGCCTGCGCGGACGACACCGGCTTGGGCGTGGCCAGCGTCACGGTGCCCTGCACGCCCGGCGCGATCACGTAGTTCTGCCCGAGCATGTCGCCGAGGATCGCCTTGACCACGGCATGCACCGACTCGCCTTCGAAGTTGAAGGTGGCCTGCCCGCTGCCGGCCTGCGAGAGCGCCGGCTGCGGCGCCGCGGCGGCGCTGCGGTTGATCATGGTGCCGGTGCCGCGGCGGATCACCGCCTGCGGTGCGCCGGCCTCCAGGCCTTCGGTGGCCACGCCTTCGCGCGAGCCGTCGCCGGCCACCACCTGGTGCGGCCCGTCCAGCACGGCGTCGCGACGCACCTCGGGAGCAGGCACGGTGGCACAGCCCACCAGCAGGGCCACGGCAAAGGAAATCGGGAAAAGACGCAGTGTCATGCTTTCACTCTAAGGGTTTTGGCCGGAGCCGCCCGCGGGCGGTCGCTGCGACGACTGTTGTTGTTGCTGCTGTTGCTGCAGCTGCTGGCGGCGCGCCTGGATGCGCTCGCGGATCGCACTCATCTGTTCTTCGCTGGGGCCTTCGTTCTGCGCCGGTGCCGGCGCGGGTGCCGGCGCGACCGGACGCACCACCGGTGCGGGCGACGGGCCATTGGTCGGCCGCGCCTGGGCGGCCGCCGATGCCGGTGGTGGAAGCGCGGGCATCGGCTGACCGGCCGGCGGCACGCCACCACCTGGCGTCGGGTTGCCGAGCACGGTGGGCGGCTCGCCGCCCTGCCCGTTGAACACCGGCAGCTCCAGCACCTGGGTACCGCCCGGGCCGGCGACGGTGGCGCGGCGCGGCTCCAGCGCCAGCAGCTGCCAGCCGTTGACGGCATCGCCGTTGAGACGCAGGCGCAGCGACTGGTGCTGGTCGGTGGTGAGGATGGCCATCGCGAAACTGTCGGTGAGCAGCACGCCGGTCAGGCTGACCGTGCTGGTCGCACCCGGTTCGCTGCCGCCCAGCAGATAGGGCCGGGGGGTGCGGTCTTCGGCAAACAACGGGCGCGTGCCGATGTCGGCGTAGCTCGCGGCCGTGGCCATGCGCTCGGGAGCCGCAGGCGGCAGGACCGGCAAGGCAGCGGCGCCACGTTCGGCCGGCGGCGCCGGGCCCAGGCGACCGCCCAGCCCGAACAGGGTTGCCAGCCAGATCGCGGCGGCCCAGGCCAGTACCGCGCCGAGCCACCACGTGCGCAGGGGGGCGACGTCAATTTTCATGCGCGCCCTCCTCATCCGGCACCGCTTCGCCACCGTCCGTGCCCATCGGCGCGGCCGGCGCGGCCATCGCATCGCCCATCGACGGCGCGGCAAGCGCCGCTGCGGATGCCGCGGCACCGGCGGCATCGGCCGCGACAGGCGCCTGCGCGAGGCCATCGGTGGCGGCGTCGCTCAGATACCCCACCAGCTCGAACGACACGTCCAGCCCGGTACCGGTTTCGCTGGGCGACTGCTGGAAGCGCTGTGCGAGCAGGTTGAGATTGTCGATGAACAGACGCGGCGTGCCGGTTTCCAGGGTGTGCAGCACCGCGGCCATTTCCGGTATGCCGCAGCGCAGCCGCACCTGCAGCGCCACGCGGGCGAAGCGCGCATCCGGCGTGGTATCGGGCAGCGGCGAGCGGTTGCTGATCGTGCAGCTGCGGTTGCCCGGGCTGGCCGATGCAACCGCATCCTGCAGGCGGGTGGAGAGCGCGGCGGCCGCCGATTCGGCGGTGGCTTCACGCAGGAAACCGGGGCGGCCCTGCAGCGCCGTGCGCGTCCGGGCCAGGCCTTGGGCCACCTGCGTACGCTGCTGCAGCTGGGCCTGCACACGTTGCTGGCGCTCCTGCAGCCCGGCAATGTCGGCGTCGATGGCGCGCAGCGGCTGGGTGAACCACGGGTGCACCAGCAGCAGGTAGGCCACGCCGATCACCGCGATCAGCAGCGCCAGCGCCAGCCAGCGGTCACGGCGTGTCGTTGGTTGCGCCATCGGCACCCTCCGACGGTGACGGGGTGGGGGCGGCGCCCTGGCCGGGCAGCGGCTGCAGTTCGGCGGTCAGGGTGAAGCGGTCGCGGCCGGCAGCGCCACCGTCGGCCTGCAGCACGCCGGTCAGGTTGACCTTGCGCCACAACGGTGACACCTGCAGCAGCGGCACCAGCTGCGAGGCTTCGCGGCTGAGCCCGATCAACTGCAGCGTGTTGCCTTCGATGGACAGCTTCTCCAGGTAGGTGCCGTCGGGCAGCAGCCGGGTCAGCTCGTTCCAGATTTCCACGCTGCTGGCATGGCGCCCGCGCTGTTGTTCCAGGAACGCCGCGCCGTCCACCAGCGACTGCAGCTGCTGGCGTTCGGCCGCCACCTGGCGGGCATCGCGCGCGGCCGCATCAACCTGTGCGCGCAGGGTGTCGGCGGCGGCCTGGCGGTTGTCCAGCAGCTGCAGGCCGGCGAGCACCAGCACCACCACGCTGGCCGCGCCCAGCAGCAGGTTCCAGCGCCGCATCGGATCGCGCGTGGCCTGGCGCTGCGCGGGCGGCAGCAGGTTCACGCCGAGCGGCACGCCGGCTGCATCGAGCGCATCCAGCCCGGCCAGGCCCTGCGACCACGCGCCGGACTGCTGCGACCACTGCGCCAGCGCCTGCAGCGGCACCACCACCAGTTCAACCTGGAGCTGCCCGTCGTCGAGCACGCCGAGCTCGCGTACGTCGAAGGCGACCTGGCTCGCATCGAACGGCGTCTGCCGGTCGATCTCGAAACGCACCACGTCGTGCAGCCGCTCGGCCGCCGCCGCCGGCAGCCGCAGCGGCCGCCGCAGGACCGCCGATGCGGGCAGCAGCCCATGCCGCGGCAGGGTGCGCAGGCGTGCGTCGAGGAGACTGTCCAGCGCGTCCGGCGAGGTCGAGAGCGGCACCTCGACAACCGGGCCGATCACCGCGCCGGTTTCCTGCATCAGGCGCACCTGTCCCGCCTGCGCGGACAGCAGCAGGCGCGAGCGCGACCAGCCCAGTGCCCACTGCCAGCGCGCCGGCAACCACGCCAGCAGCGAACGCCGCCACCAGCGCAGGCCACGGCCCACACCCGGCGCCATCTGCCCCTGCGCCCGCACCAGACTGTCACGCCATGCCGTCATCGTGCTGCCATTCCCTGTTCCCAGCGAAACACTGTGTAGACCCTTCCCGGCGTACCCGCCGACCCCATCCGCACAACGGCGTGCAACACCGACACACGGCCCCGCGCGTCCGTGGCGCGGCTCTCGATACTATAGGTGCCGCCGCCGGTGGCAAGCGGCGCGGTGGGCACACCGGCCTCCACAGCTGCCTGCGCACGCTCGCGTTCGGCCAGCAGGCGCTCGGCATCCAGCCCCAGCGCGCTCAATACCGGGCCAGCGGCGAAGCGCGGGTCCGGCCGCGACTGGCGGCTGTACAGCGTCAGCATCGGCTCCATGCGCGCATAAAGCGCCGCATCCATGCCGAGTACACGCTGCAGTTCGCCGAGGCTGTCGAAGCGCGCATTGCGCGCGCCATACGGCAGCCCGGCGGCCCGGTAATCCGCGGTTTCGGCCCCGCCACCGGGTTGTTTGAGGTTGTCGGCATCGCGCCAGTCCAGAATCGCCCCGGCCAGCTGCTGGGCACGTGGCGGCGGTTCGCCCAGCGCGCGCAGGAAGCCGGACAGCAACGCCGCATCGGCGAGGTTGAGATTGATCTTGCCGTTTTCATCGACGATACGCAGGTCGATGCGGCGTTCGTCGAACTGCCACCGGTAACGGCGGCCATCGGGCACCCACGCCGGCTGCGTGGCCGTGGACTGCAGGCGATGCAGCGCGTATTCCAGGCCCGCCCGCGCATGCTCCTGGCCGATTGCGTCATCGCCGACCACGCGCTGCTGCATGTGCTCCACCCGGGCGGTGAGCGCGTACGCGCCGACCACGGCGGTCAGCAGGGCAATCAGCCACAGCACCAGTACCAGCGCGGCACCCCGCATGCGCCGCGTCATGGGCGCGCGGCCTGCTGCTGCGACAGCGCCACCACCAGCGTGGGCCAGGCCAGGCCCTGTACGGGCTGCACATCGATGGAGACCAGCAGTGGCAGCCGCCGGGTATCGTCCCAGCGGTCCTGCCAGGCGCCGAGTTCGCCAGTGCGCGGGTCGATGCCGCGATAGCGGAAGCGCACGCTGCGCAACGCATCGGCGAGCAGCTCCGGTGCGCGCGGCGGCGTTTCCTCGATGCGCTCGCCGTTCTGCACCAGGGTGAGCGTCAGATCCAGGCGTTGGCTGCGGCCATCGGGGCGCAGCGCCAGCTCGTGCACATACGGCCCGCCCCGGCCGAGATACCCCGGCAATTCGGACACGAACAGCATGCGCTGCGCTTCACCGGCGAAGTAGACGGGCTCGCGGGTCGGGTCCGGCGGCGTGGTGGCGGTGCGCGTGGCCATCGCCAGGCGGCGGCGCAGGAAGCCTTCGACCGCACGCATGCGCTCGTTGTGCGCAGCCATCGCTTCGCCACGCTGGCTGATCGCCATCGCCGAGCGGACCGTAGCGAACGCCAGGGCCAGCCCGCCCACCAGCAGCGCGGTGGCCAGCAGGACTTCGATCAGGGTGAAGCCGGCGCGGCTGCGCGCCGCCAGCGGCGTCATCGGGGGGCTCCCGGCGTGGTCGATGGCGGCAACAGACGCAGGCTGCGCCACTGCAGTGTCTCGCCGGCGGCGTCGCCCCAGCGCACCTGCAGGGTGATCTGGGCCAGGCCCGGCGCGGCGGGGTCGGTGAGCGCCGGCGCGGTATCGCCGCGCGCGTCCACGAACGGCTCCACCTGCAGCTGCCAGCGGTAGCGGCCGTCCTCCCATTCGCCGCGGGTCTGCCCCGTTTCCAGCGGCGCCTCGATGCCGGTGGCCTCCAGCAGTGACTGTGCGTGCAGTACCGCACGGGTCCGCAGGTCGGCCTGGCCGACCTGCCGCGACGCGCCGGACAGGCTGCCCAGCAGCAGCGTCAGCGCCAGTGCCAGCAGCGCGAACGCGACGATCACTTCCAGCAGCGAATAGCCGCGCTGCCGCTTCATGGGTTGTCCCGCCGCATGCCCGAGCGCACTTCGCCGGTGATCCAGCCCACGTGGATCTCCCACACGGCATCGCGCGCGCTCAAGGCGATCCGCCCGCCGCTGGCGCCGCCATCGGGATAGAACGCGATGGCAGCCTCCTGCGGACCGGGCGCGACTTCCCGCGCCGCACTGACCTGGACCTCCAGCGCTGCGGGCAAGGTGCCGTGGCGGCCATTGGCGGCGGTCCAGGTGCGCGCCTTCGGGTCCACCACGAAGCGCTGCTGCTCACCCGTGGCGATGGCCTGGGTGCGGGTGTAGCGCAACTGGTTGGCCATTTCCTTGCCGGCATTGCGCAGCCGCATGCCGTCGATCCCCCCGCGCATGCCACTGGCGGTGATCAGCCCGACCACCGCGATCAGGGCCACCACCAGCAGCATTTCCAGCAGCGACAGGCCACGCGCGCCCGTGCGCGGGGCAGCGCGGCGGCGGCGCGGCGGGTGCAGGGCGACGGCGTCGATCACTCGTAACGGATGTCCGCGTCGTAGCTGCTGCCGCCGACCTTGCCGTCCTTGCCGAGGCTGATCAGCTCGAACGGCTGGCCCTCGCCGGGCACGCGGTACTCCAGCGCGTGGCCCCACGGATCATTGAGGTCGGCCGGCTTGGCGTACGGGCCAAGCCAGCCGCCGCTGCCGCCGGGCTGGGTGACCAGGTCGTCGAGCTTGGCCGGCAGCTTGCCGGTGTCCAGCTGGTAGTTCTCGATCTTGCCGGCCACGGTCTGCACCTGGGCCTTGGCGATGTTGGCCTTGCCGCGATCGGCACCGCCGAGCACCCGGCTGCCGACCAGGGTGAGCACCGCGCCGATCAGCACGATGACGATGATGATTTCCAGCAGGCTCATACCCGACTGGTTGCGCGGCGAGGAGAAGCGGATCAGGCGGCGTTGCATGCAGTGGGCTCCTTGGATCGGGTCTGTTGGAAGGTGGCCGGCGGCGGTCAGCCGATGGCGTTGGTGAGGTCGTACAGCGGCACCAGCACGGCGACGATCACCAGCCCGACCACGGAGGCCAGCACCAGGGTGATCACCGGTACCAGGGCCGACAGCAGGCGGTCGATGGCGCGTGCGCTTTCCTGTTCGAAGGTATCGGCGGTCTTGAGCAGCATGGTGTCCAGCGCGCCGGACTCCTCGCCGACCTGGATCATCTGCAGCGCCAGGCGTGGAAAACGCTTGCCGCGCGCCAGCGAGGCGGACAGGCCGTTGCCGTTCTTGACCTCGTCGCTGGCCGCGTCCACGTCGGCCGCCAGCGCGCGGTTGCCCAGCACGTTGCGGGCGATGCCCAGCCCGGACAGCAGCGGCACGCCATTGCGCAGCAGCGTGCCGAGCGTGCGTGCCAGCCGCGCGGTTTCCAGCTTGGCCACCAGCGCGCCGATGCCGCGGCGCTGCAGCAGCCAGCCATCCAGCGCCAGGCGGAACGCGGGCTGCCGCAGTTTGCGCTCGATCACCAGCGCCACCAGCGCCGGCACCACGATCACCGCGATCCAGCCTTCGCGCACCACCGTGCCGGCCGCCAGCACCCACTGGGTGAACCACGGCAACGCCACATCCAGGCTTTCGTACATGGTGGCGAACTGCGGCACCACATAACCGAGCAGGAACAGCAGCGCGCCGCCGACCACCGCCAGCAGGATCGCCGGATAGATCAGCGCGTTGATCACGCGGCCTTTCAGCTCGGCGCTGCGTTCGAGGTAGTCGGACAGGCGCTGCAGGGTGTCGTGCAGGCTGCCGCCGGCTTCACCGGCGCGCACCATGTTGATGTACAGCCGCGAGAACAGGCCGTGCTGGCGTTCCAGCGCGGTGGACAGCGCCGCACCGCCGCGCACGATGTCGCGGATCTCGGTGATCACCCGGCGGCTGCGCTCGTCCTCGGGCAGCTCCAGCAGGATGGTCAGCGCACGGTCCAGCGGCTGGCCCGCGCCGAGCAGCGTGGCCAGCTGCTGGGTGAACTGCACCAGCGCGGCGCCGTCGAACGGCTTGCGCCGCAGCAGCGTGGCCCACGACGACGCGCTGGCCACGCCGTCGCTGGCCAGCCGTGCTTCCATCGGCACGTGGCCCTGGTCCTGCAGCCGCGCGGCCACCTCGGCTTCGCTGGCGGCCTCCATCTGCCCGTCGAACAGCTCGCCGTGGGCGTTGAGCGCCTTGTAACGGTACTGGGGCATGCTCAGCCGCCGCTCCGCTGCCGGCACGCGCACCGCATCAGGATTCCTCCGTCACGCGCAGTACTTCCTCGAGGGTGGTGTGACCCTGCAGCGCCTTGGACAGGCCATCTTCGTACATGGTGCGCATGCCGGCAGCGCGCGCGATCTGCTCGATCTCGCCCATGCCGGCACGCCGCATCACCGCCCGCCGCAGCTCGTCGTTCATCACCAGGAACTCCATGATCGTGGTGCGCCCCAGGTAACCGGTGGGCGCTGCCGCCGACGGCTGCGCGCGGTACAGGAAGATCTCGCCCTGCGGCTGCAGGCGGCGCAGGCCGAATTTCTCGATCTCTTCCGGCGAGGCCGGATAGCGCAGCGCATGCGACGGCTCCAGGCGGCGCACCAGGCGCTGGGCAAGGATGCCGTTGATGGTGGACGTCAGCAGGTAATCCTCCACGCCCATGTCGAGCAGGCGGGTGATGCCACCGGCGGCGTTGTTGGTATGCAGCGTGGACAGCACGAGGTGGCCGGTCAGCGCGGACTGGATGGCGATGCGCGCCGTTTCCAGATCGCGCATTTCGCCGATCATGATGATGTCCGGGTCCTGGCGCACGATGCTGCGCAGGGCGTTGGCGAAGTCCAGCCCGATCTGCGGCTTGGCCTGGATCTGGTTGATGCCCTCGATCTGGTATTCCACCGGATCTTCGACGGTGATGATCTTGACGTCGGCGGTGTTGAGCTGGCTCAGCGCGGTGTACAGCGTGGTGGTCTTGCCCGAGCCGGTCGGGCCGGTGACCAGCAGGATGCCGTGCGGCTGTTCCAGCACCCGGCGAAACTGCGGCAGGAAGGCATCGGTGAAGCCCAGGCGATGGAAGTCGAACACCACCGTGTCGCGGTCGAGCAGGCGCATCACCACGCTCTCGCCGTGCGCGGTGGGCACCGTGCTCACGCGCAGGTCCAGCTCCTTGCCCTGCACGCGCAGCATGATGCGGCCGTCCTGCGGCAGGCGGCGTTCGGCGATGTTCAACCGGGCCATGATCTTGACGCGGCTGATCACCGCCGCGGTCAGGTTGGCCGGCGGGCTTTCGCCATCGATCAGCACGCCGTCGACGCGGTAGCGCACCTTCAGGCGGTTTTCGAACGGTTCGATGTGGATGTCCGAGGCGCGCAGTTCCACCGCGCGTTGGATCACCAGGTTCACCAGGCGGATCACCGGCGCTTCGGAGGCCAGGTCGCGAAGGTGTTCGATGTCGTCCACCGCGGCGCCTTCGCCGTCAGCGGTTTCGATGATCGCGCCCATCGCGCTGCGGCCCTGGCCGAACCAGCGTTCGATCAGGTCGTCGATCTCCGAGCGCAGCCCCACGTGCAGGCGCACCGGGACCCCGGTGGCCAGCTGCACCGCCTCGGCGGCGTACGGGTCCTGCGGGTCCGAGACCCACAGGTCGAGCACACCGTCCTGCAGCGCCAGTGGGCAGACATGGAATTGTTTGAGGAAACGCAGCGACAGCGGCAGCGTTTCGAGCAGGGCTTCGGGCGGGCTTTCCGGAATCGCCTTGGCATCCAGCAACGGCAGCCCCAGCACCTCGCTGCTGGTCTGGGCATGGTCGCGCTCGGACACCAGGCCCAGCCGCACCAGCAGCTGCAGCAGGCTGCCGCCGGACTCACGGTGCAACGGACGCGCGCGCGCCAGGTCGCCTTCCTTCAGGCGCCCCTTCTGCAGCAATACGTCGACTAGTAGTGTTTCCGCTGCGGATTCGGCAGTGGGATCGTGGGCAACCGCGTTCACGAAGCTCTCCTGGCAACCCCTGCGACTTTAGCAGTTCGTCGCGATCCTACGCGGGATTCCCCGGTGCGGAATGCAAAAGCGGGAGCCCGTCACAAGACGGACTCCCGCAGCAGGGCGATACGCTTACTGGTTGGCGACGATGCTCACGCCGCTGAACGCGGACTCGCCGACCAGCTTGATGTAGTACGTGCCCGCCACCGGCGCGGTGAAGCGCACGGTTTCACTGTTGCCCGGACGGGCCGACTTGGCGTCGTAGGCGGTCGCGGTCGGTTCCTTGCCCTGGCTGACGTACACCGAGACGTTGCCGCTGCCACCGTAGGTCAGCACGCTCAGCACCTTGCCGGCCTGGGCCTCGAAGCTGTAGAGCACTTCGCTGCCACCGGCGCCGCTCAGGCCGCCCACCGCCACCTTGTTGGTCAGCGGGGTCGCGGTCGGGCCGCAGTCCTCGGTGCACGGTTCTTCCAGTGCCTTGTCCAGCGCGGCCTTGGCATCGAGGATGCCGGTGCCGATCGGGGTGCCGGCCGGAATGCTGACCGGGAACGGACGGGCCGTCTCCTTCAGCAGGGTCTCCATCTGCGCCGGGGTCAGCGGGTCGCGGCTGTTGGCGATCAGGGCGCTCTGCACCAGCGCGGCCACGGCGGCCACGTGCGGCGAGGACATCGAGGTGCCGCCCTTGCCACCGTAGGTGGAGGTGCCCAGCTCCGGCGAGGTGGTGCTGCTGGACACGGCCTGCCAGACGAAGCCGCCCGGGTTGCCGTCGACGCTGCCGCCGCCACCCGGTGCGGACAGATCCACCGCCGGCCCGTAGTTGGAGTAGTAGGTGATGCCGCCGGTGATGCGCGTGGCGCCCACGGCCACCACGTTGTTGCAGTTGGCCGGGCGTGCGTTGGCCACCGGGCCGCCGTCGTTGCCTGCCGCCACGATCACCACCGTGCCGCGCTGCACCGCACCGTTGATCGCGGCCTGGTAGACCGGATCGCAGGCGCCGCCGCCGCCCAGGCTCATGTTGATGATTTCAGCCGGGTTGGGGTTGGCCGGAATGCCGGCGACCGTGCCACCGGATGCCCAGGTGATCGCATCGGCGATATCCGACAGGCTGCCACCGCACTTGCCGAGCACACGGACCGGCAGCACCTTGGACTTGTAGGCGATGCCGGCCATGCCGATGCCGTTGTTGGTCGCTTCGGCCACGGTACCGGCCACGTGCGTGCCGTGCCAGGAGCTGTCATCGGCCAGCGAGCCCTGGTAGCACTCGTTGTCGTTTTCCACCCAGTCGCCGTAGTCCAGCGCACCGGGCACACGGTCATTGGTGGGGCGACGCGAGCGCGCCGCGTTGCTGATGAAGTCGTAGCCTTCCAGCAGGTTGCCGGTGAAGTCCACATGGTTGGGCACGATGCCGGTGTCGATCACCGCCACCACCACGCCCTCGCCCTGGGATACGTCCCAGGCCGCCGGTGCGTTGATGCCGCCCACGGCGTTGTGGAAATGCCACTGGTACTGCTGGTAGTACTGGTCGTTGGGCACCAGCTGCGGGGTGGCGTCGGCCTTGGCGCGCAGGTCGGCGCGCTGCATCAGCACGTCGGCCACGGCGTACTGCACCGAGGGATCGGCCGACAGTTCGGCCAGTACCTTCTGCAGTTCGGCGCCGCCGAGCCGGCTCTGCAGGCGGATCAGGTCAGCGCCCACGCCGAGCGTGCGCACCACCTGCGGGCTGAGCGCGTTGGCGCGCACGGTGCCACCGTTGAGGCTCGCCCGCGACAGCGCCGAATGCACCACCTGCAGCTTGGCCGACCGGTCGGACGCGGCAGCGGTGCCGCTGCGGTACTTGACGATGATGCCGTCGCTGACCTGCTGCGCGACCGTGGCCGCGCGCACCGGCTCTTCGGCGCGAAGGGTGCCGGCAAACGCGGCACCGGTGCCGACCGACATCGACAGCAGCGCGGCTGCCAGTACGTTGATGCGAAGGTTCTGCTTACTGATCACGTTGAAGTCCTCTTCAAGGTCATGGATCAAACGACTGTTCAGGCCAATACTCCATGCGACAACCGCTGGCCGGCCCTGGCCAGGGTTCCCGTGACCCGCCCCCTCAGGCCTTGCATTGCGTGGGGCGGCGCCCTGCCGGCGCCGCCCCGTTTACCCGCTTACCAGCCGAAGCCGGCACCCACGCCGACCGAGCTGTCATCGCTGCTGAACGCACCGCCCAGGGTGACCGTGGCGCGCTCGCTGATGGCACGCTGGTAGCCCAGCGACAACGCCGATTCGCCGCCCTGGAAACCGATGCCGACACCGACGCGGTTCTGCGTGCGTACGCCGGCGGCACTGGTGGCCATGTTGAGCATCGCCGCGCTCATCGCGCCCTGGCGGTCGATGCGGCGATCCTGGTGACGCAGGCGCTGGTCGATCTCGCCCTTGTAGATGTCAAAGCTGTCGGCCATCGTGGTGAAACGCTGGTCGGTGTAGCTGTTGGCGGTGGCGATGCCACCGTCCAGCTGGCCCTTGTTGACCGCGTCGGTGGCCTGGGTACCGGCCGCGACATGGGTGACCTGGCGTTCATTGCCGGTAGCACCGACCGAGACCGTGTCGGCGCGGTCGGCGACCGAGCCCTGGCCCAGCGCCACCGAGTTGGCCGCGGTCGCCGAGGCGCCCTGGCCGATCGCGGTGGACGAGGCACCGCTGGCAACCGCGCCCTCGCCCATCGCCACCGCGTTCACGGCAGACGGTGCGGCGGCGGACGGTGCCACGTAGGCCTGGCTGCCGCCCACGCTGGCGGCGGTCGGCGTGCCCTGCACGTCGGCCAGCGCCGCATCGCTGGACAGCGGCGCGGCGGTGTCCACGTTGGCCGCCAGACTGGCGCTGGCCACCGTGGCACCGGCACCGCGTGCACGTGCGGTACTGCCACCGCCGGCAGCGCGCTGGTCGAGCTCGGTGACCTTGCGGTCGAGCGCGCCCAGTGCATCGCCCACGTTGGCGTAGCTGGCACCTTGGATCACGTAGTTGGGCGCCACGAACACGCCCTGCATGCCCACGCTGGCACCGCCGCCGAGGAAGGTGGCGACGTCGGTCAACGACTGGAACAGCTGGCCGCCGTTGATCGCCTGGCGGCTGCCGGACGCGATCGAGCCGTTGCCCACGTTCTCCAGGGTGGTGCCCTGCAGGCCGGACAGGGTCAGCGTGTCGCGGCTGCTGTCGTCATAGGTCAGCGCGTTGGCCGCCACGTTCTCCACCGAGCCGATGCGGCTGTCGATGTCGCCCACGCGGGTTTCCACGGCACCCACACGCTGGTTGGTGGTGTTGAGCTGGCCACCGGTGACGGCATCGGTGCTGCCCTCGGCAATGCGCCCGGCGCCGACGTTGACGATCCGGCGCGTGGCCGGGCCGTCGGTACCATTGCCGCCGCCCACCGAGACCACGTTGGCTTCCACTGCGCGCGAACCGGCACCCAGCGCGACCGCATTGGCGCCGGACACGCCCGCCGCGGAGCCGATGGCGATGCTGTTGGCGCCGTTGCTGGCGAAGGCACCGTTGCCGATGGCCACGCCGTTGGTTGCGTTGGTGGAGGCCTGGCGGCCGATCACCGTGCTGTTGGTGCCCCGTGCGGATGCATCGGCGCCGATCGCGGTGGCCCCGGTGGCCGACGCCACCGCAGCGGTACCCAGCGCACTGCTGCGGGTCGCGCTGGCGGTCGCGCCGGAACCGGCGGCAAGTGCGTCGGTGCCGCTTGCCGTGGCAACGCCGCTGCCGCTGGCCTGGAAGTGCTTGCCCACCGCATCGGCGGTGGCGGCCACGCTGTCCAGCTGCGACTTGTTGACCGCATCGGTGGCATTCACGCCGGCGCCCACGTTGGTGATGCGGCGGGTGGCCGGACCGGTGGTGCCGTTGCCGCCGCCGACCGAGACCACGTTGGCCTCGCTGGTGCGTGCACCGGCGCCCAGCGCGACGCTGCCTGCGCCACTGGCCGAGGCGCTCTTGCCCAGCGCGGTGGCATTGATGCCGCTGTAGGCGTAGCTGTCCTGGCCGAGCGCGGTGGAACCGGCCGAGGTCGCCCACGCCAGCTGGCCCACTGCCGTGCTCTGCGCAGCGGTGGCCCAGGCGTTGGAACCGGCGGCCAGGCTGTTGGCGCCGCTGGCCTGCGAGGCGTAACCAATCGCGTTGGCATAGCTGCCCGCCGCGGTGCTGCCCCAGCCCAGCGCGGAGGCGTAGTCGCCGCTGGCCTCGGCACCGTAGCCGAGCGCGGTGGTCCGCACCCCGGTGGCGGCGCTGAAGGCACCCACGGCGGTGCTGTAGTCGCTGCCCGCTTCGGCGCTGAAGCCGAACGCGGCCGACTGCAGCCCGGCCGAGGTGGCGGCCGCACCGGTGGCGGTGCTGAACACCCCCTCGGCCTGCGCACCGGCACCCAGTGCGGTCGCGCCGATACCGCTGGCGCTGGTGGCCTGGTCGAGCACCACGTTGCCGTTGTCGTCCTCGTAGTACAGCGCGCCGCCGATGGCGGTGGCCGAATCGGCCGTGGCCGACGCGTTGAAGCCCGAGGCCGACGCGTTGCGGCCGGACGCCAGCGCGCCGCTGCCATACGCCGATGCGCCGGTGCCGAAGGCGTTGGCCGCCTCACCGGCCGCCGTGGCGTAGGCACCGTCGACATAGCTGCCGACATCATCGCCGTTGCCGCTGCCGGAGGCCTTGAAGTACCGGTTGGTTTCCTCGGCCACATCGGCCACGGCATTCAACTGGTCCAGATTGACCGCGTCGGTGCCTTCGGTACCGGCTGCCACGTTGGTGATCTGACGCTGCGAGGTTGCCGTGCCAACCGAGACGGAGTTGTCGCGGTCGGCCGTCGAGCCGGCGCCCAGGGCGACGCTGTTGACGCCGCTGGCCACGGCGCTTTCGCCCAGTGCGGTGGCACTGGCCGCATCGGCCCATGCATTCCAGCCGATCGCGGTGGCGTAGTCGTCGGTAGCCCACGCGCCGGCACCGAAGGCCGCCGCGCCCGTTCCCGACGCACGTGCCGGCAGCAGACCGTAGAAGGTCGAGCCGCCGATCGCCACGCTTTCATCGCCGGTGGCCTCGCTCGATTCGCCGAGCGCGACCGAGCTGGCACCGGACGCAGTGGCCGAGGTGCCGACCGCCGTGGCCAGGTTGCTGGAGGCGATGGCGCCGTAGCCCAGCGCTGCGGACAGACGACCGCTCGCCTCGCTGTAGCTGCCGTAGGCAGTGGCGCCGGCATCGCTGGCGCTGCTGCGGAAGCCGTTCGCGGTAGCCTGCTGGCCGCTGGCCACCGACTCGGTGCCGGTGGCGGTGCTGTAGGCACCGGACGCCTGCGCCGCATTGCCGATCGCGCTGGCGCCGAGCTCGCTGGCGGTGGCGCCGGTACCGACCGCCACGCTGTTCTCGCCGGTGGCTTGGGCGTTGCTGCCGATGGCCGACGCGCCTTCACCGGTGGCCAGGGCATCGACACCAATGGCGGTGGCGTTGTCGGCCAGTGCATTGGCTCCGCTGCCGAGCGCGGTGGTGCCGTCGCCGATGGCATTGGCCGCTTCACCGGCCGCGAGCGCGTTGTCACCGTCGACCAGGGCACCGGCATCGCTGTCGTCGCTGCCGCTGGCCTGGAAGTACTTGCTGGTGGTTTCGGCCACCGCTGCCACGTCCTTCAGCTGCGCCACGTTGACCGCATCGGTGTCCTGCGTACCGGCGGCCACGTTGGTGATCTGGCGCTGCGCGTCGGCGCTGCCGACCGACACCGTATCGTCGCGGTCGGCGATCGAATCGGCGCCAAGGGCGACGCTGTTGGCGCCGCTGGAGGTGGCGGCATTGCCCAGTGCCGTGCTGTTCACGCCCGGCGACCAGGCCCCACCACCGACGGCGGTGGAATAGTTGCCCGACGCTTCGGTGGGCAACAGCCCGAACAGGGCGCCACCGACGGCCACGCTGTTGGTGCCGCTGGCCAGGCTGCCCTGGCCGGTCGCGGTGCTGTAGGCGCCGGAGGCTTCGGCATCGCCACCCACGGCCACGCTGTTGGAGCCGGTGGCCTGGGCGAAGCTGCCGAGCGCGGTGGCATTGAAGGCCGACGCGACGGCATAGCCACCGATCGCAGTGGCGTAGTTGGCCGTGGCTTCGGAGGCGAAGCCGTAGCCGGCCGCGAGCGTCCCGCTGACCACGCTTTCAGCGCCAACCGCGGTGGCACCCTCGCCACTGGCGGTGCTGAAGTAGCCCAGCGCCACCGACTCTTCACCGGCGGCTTCAGACAGCGCGCCGCCGGCCAGGCTGCCGGCACCGGAGGCGATGCTGGCCGCACCGGTGGCGGTGCTCTGCTCGCCGGACGCTTCGCTTTCGGCACCGCTGGCGGTGGCGTACTCGCCGGTGGCCTGTGCGTTGGCACCCACCGCAACGGCGTTGGCCGCAGTGGCCAGCGCGTTGAAACCAACCGCGCTGGCATTGTTGGCCAGTGCGAAGGCACCACTGCCCAGCGCGGATGCGCCGTCAGCGCCGGCATAGCTGCTGGAGCCCACGGCCGTGGCGTAATCGCCATCGGTCGCGGCATTGGCACCGGCTGCCACGCTCTCTTCGCCACCGGCCACGGCCACGCCATCACCGCTGGCCTGGAACTGCTCCGTTGCGGCGTTCAACTGATCCAGGTTGACCGCATCGGTACCTTCGGTACCGGCTGCAACCTGGGTGATCTGGCGCTGGCGTGCATCGCTGCCCACCGACACCGTGTAGGCACGATCGGCCACCGACCCGGCACCGAGCGCGACCGCATTGCTGGCGCTGGCTGCGCTGCCGGCACCGATGCCGATCGCGCTCTCGCCGCCGGCCACCACGTTGGTGCCGATGGCGATGCTGTTGATGCTGTTGCCCAGCGCCTGGAAGCCGACCGCGACGCTGTTGTCGCCATAGCCGAACGCACCACGTCCGAGCGCGGTGGCGCTGGTGCCGCGTGCCCAGCTGTTGTAACCGATGGAGGTGGAACCGGTACCGCTGGCCCACGCCGACTGGCCCACGGCCGTGGCATTGGCCTCGGTCGCCCACGCACTGGCACCGAAGGCGGTTGCACCGTCTGCCGTGGCCCACGCATAGGCGCCGGTCGCAGTGGATTCCTCGCCGCTGGCGAAGGCGTTGTCGCCCTGCGCGACGCTGTAATCACCGGTCGCACGGGCCTTGTAGCCGCCCGCCAGGCTGTTGTCGCCGGTGGCCTGCGCGCCGCTGCCGAAGGCATTGCTCAGTGCACCGGTGGCCTGTGCACCGGCACCGACCGCAACCGCGTCGGCCACGGCGGTGGTGCCGACCAGAACGGCGTTGCCGTCGGCATCGACCAGCGGCTGGTTGTATTCATCGTAGGCCTGGCCGAGGCCGCCGATGGCGACGCTGCCGTTGCCGTTGGCAGCCACGTTGCGGCCGACCGCCACCGTGTCATCGCCGATCGCGCTGGCGCCGTTGCCCAGCGCGGCGGCACCGGCACCGAGCGCGTTGCTCGCTTCGCCGGCGGCCAGCGCGCCATCGCCGTCGGCGAAGGCACCGACGTCACTGCCGTCGGAGGGGTTGGCCTTGAAGCGGTTGGCGGTGACATTGGCGACCTGCGCCACGCCATCGAGCTGCGCCTTGTTGACTGCGTCGGTGGCCTCGGTACCGGCGGCCACATGGGTGATCTGCCGCTCATTGCCGACATCGCCCACCGAGACGGTGTTGTCGCGGGTGGCGGTGGAGTTCGCGCCGAGCGCCACGCTGTTGGCGCCACGCGCGGTGCTGTAGAAGCCCACGGCGGTGCTCAGGTCGCCACTGGCCCAGCTTTCCGCGCCCAGCGCCGAGGCGCCCTCGCCCGGTGCATAGGCGAAGTAGCCGACCGCGGTCGCTTCGGTGCCCGATGCTTCGCTCAGGGTGCCGTTGGCGACCGCGTAGTCGCCGCTGGCGATGGCGCCAGCGCCGACGGCCGTGGCGGCTTCGCCGCTGGCCTGGGTCTGCACGAAGAAGCCCAGCCCCGGCAGCAGGTCGGCCGGGCCGCCGATGGCGGTGCTGCTGGCACCAGTAGCCACGCTCTGCGTGCCGACCGCCGTGGAATAGTCGCCGGTCGCATTGGCGACCGCGCCGAACGCCGACGACTGCGCGCCGCCCGCGTAGGCACCGACACCGTAGGACGAGGCCGCGAACCCGGACGCCTCGGCGCTGGCACCGACAGCGGTGCCACCGACGCCGGCGCTGGTGGCGCCGGTATCCACCGGCACGCCGCCATTGGTGATCAGCGGATTGCCGTCGGCATCCACCGCAGCGCCACCGACGGCCACGCTGCCCGGGCCGTTGGCCTGTGCGTTGTTGCCGAAGGCCGCGCTGTTCTGGCCGCTGGCCACGGCGTTGTAGCCGACGGCCGTGGCGTTCTGCGCCACGGCCGTGGCGCCGCTGCCCAGTGCGGTGGCGCCGTTGCCGAACGCATTGGACGCTTCGCCGATTGCCGTGGCGTTGTCACCGTCGACGTAGGCACCGGCATCGCTGTCGGCGCTGCCACTGGCCTGGAAGTACTTGTCGGTGGTGGCGGCCACCGCGCCCACTTCATCCAGCTGGGCCTTGTTCACCGCATCGGTGGCTTCGGTGCCTTCGGCAAGATTGGTGATCTGTCGGCGCAGGCCGTTGTCGGCGTTGCCGACCGACACCGTATCCACGCGATCGGCGTAGGAGCCGGCGCCGAGCGCCACGCTGCCGACGGCAACGGCGGCCGAGTTGGCGCCGAGGGTGGCGCTGAAATCGCCGACGGCCACGCTGAACGCGCCGACCGCCACGGAGGCTTCGCCACCGCTGCCTGCGCCACGGCCGAGCGAGGTGCTGCCCAGACCGATGGCGAGCGCACCGCCACCGACGGCGGTCGCGCCATCGGCGCTGGCTTCGGCCAGGCCGCCGATGGCGGTGGCCGCGCCGTTTTCGCTGGCCGCGACGGCCGACGCGCCGAGCGCGACGTCGCCGAGGCCGAGAGCAACCGCACTCTGCCCCACCGCGGTGCTTGCATCGCCGAAGGCCAGTGCGTTCTGACCGAAGGCGCTGGCGCCCAGGCCGCCGGCGATCGCGTCGCTGCCCACCGCCGTGGTCGCATTGGCCAATGCCCGGGTGCCGTGGCCCAGCGCGGTCGCGCCGTCGCCATCGGCCGTGGCACCGGCACCGGCCGCCAGCGCGCCTTCGCCATCGATACGGGCCGCATCGGTGTCGTTGCCGTCACCGTCGGCCTTGAAGTAGCGGGTCGCGCCTTCGGCGGCAACCGCGACCTTGTCCAGCTGCGCCTTGTTCACTGCGTCGGTGGCGGCGGTGCCGGCAGCGACGTTGGTGACCTGGCGTTCCTTGCCGGCATCGCCGACCGATACCGTGTTGGCACGGTTGGCGCGCGAGCCGGCGCCCAGCGCCACGCTGTTGGCGGCCGACGCGGTGCTGCTGCTGCCGATGGCCACCGCGTTGGTGCCGGTGGCGCTGGCGCTGCCATCAACCACGCAGCTGTCGAGGATCTTGCTGTTGAGCACCACGCAGTTCGCGTTGCCGCCCACTTCAACCGACTGCGCGCGCGCCGTTGGCGTGGCGACAGCCGCGCCCAGACCGAGCGTCAAGGCGATGGCGGCCGACAGCAACGTGGCGTTGCGGCCGCCGGTGGACCGGCGCTGATCGATGACTCCCCCCGGGGACTGGCTGCTGGCCAATTCCGAGGCGACGACCATCTGCCCCAGTGCTTTGTTCCAGACCTTGCGATAAATCCGATTCATCGATACGGCTCCTGATTAGGCTGGTTTTAGGCAAAGCGACGCCAACGCCGGGCCGCGTGGCCCAACGTCCCCTGGGGGCGTTTTCGCTTGATTTACTGCGTTATGCCGAACGGCAGGCAGAGACGTACAGCGTTGCTCGCTTTCCGTGCGGTTACTGCTGACTGAACGCTGTCGAAATGAGAATGCAGTGTTAACTTACCGTGCCGAATCCGTCAAGACATTGACGTGGAAAAACATATGACCGTGTGTTTCGTCACATTTTCGACGTCATATTGGGTTATTTCGTTATAACAGCGTGAAACAGCGTGAAAACGGATTTCCGCCATGTAACGCGCTGTAACTCATTGCCAGCGATGAAAATCGCGGCGCAAAAAAAAAGTCGCCGGGGATACCGGCGACTTTCTTCATGCGACTTTCACACTGCAACCATTCGCAGCGGTAGGGTCGATTACCCGCACCATACGCGTGCGTTGCGGAACATCCGCAGCCACGGCGAGTCGCCGGTCCACTCGGCCGGATGCCAGCTCAGATTCACCGCGCGCGGCGTGCGCTCGGGGTGCGGCATCATGATGGTGACGCGCCCGTCGGTGGTGGTCAGGCCGGTGATACCGTCCGGCGAACCGTTCGGGTTGAGCGGGTACTGGGTGGCCACGTTGCCATCACCGTCTACGTAACGCAGCGCGACGCGTGCGGCCGCCTGGTCCACGGCGGAGGCGAACACCGCCTGGCCTTCGCCATGCGCCACGGCCACCGGCAGACGCGAGCCGGCCATGCCGCGCAGCAGGATCGAAGGCGACTCCACCACTTCCAGCAGGGCGGTGCGCGCTTCGAACTGCTCGCTGCGGTTGCGGCGGAACTGCGGCCAGTGCTCGGCACCCGGAATGATGTCCTTGAGCTGGCTCATCATCTGGCAACCGTTGCACACGCCCAGCGCGAAGCTGTCCTGCCGCGCGAAGAACGCCGCGAACGCATCGCGCAGCGCCGTACGCTCCAGCACCGAGGTGGCCCAGCCGCGGCCCGCACCGAGCACGTCGCCGTAGCTGAAGCCGCCACAGGCGACCAGGCCGGTGAAGTCCGACAGCGCAACGCGGCCCTCGATCAGGTCGCTCATGTGCACATCGAAGGTGCGGAAACCCGCACGCTCGAAGATGTTGGCCATTTCGATCTGGCCGTTGACGCCCTGCTCGCGCAGCACCGCCACGCGCGGACGCGCGCCGGTGTTGATGAACGGCGGTCGCTCCTGCGCATCCTGCGCCCGCGACACGGGTACGTCCATGTACGGCGCTGCCACATCCTCGTTGATGTCGAAGCTCAGCTTCGGCTTCAGGCCCGGCGCGTTGAAGCTGCGCGCGACCGCACGCTCCTGGTCGGCGTTGTCCGGGTTGTCGCGCAGCTTCTGCATGGCGTGGGTCACCGACCACCAGGCATCGAACAGCGCTTCCCAGCGCCACTCGACCAGGCTTTCGCCCTGCAGCGACACCCGCACCACCGGCGCGGTGGTCGGCCGTGCGATGCGCTGCGCGCATTCGGTCAGCGCGTGGCGTTCGACCAGATCGGCGAACGCGGCGCGGTCTTCGCGGGCGATCTGCACCACCGCACCCAGTTCTTCATTGAACAGACTGCGGAACGGGTCATCGCCCCAGGCATCCAGGGTGATGTCCATGCCCAGGCGCGAGGCGAAGGCCATTTCGCACAGCGCGGCGAACGCACCGCCATCGCTGCGGTCGTGGTAGGCCAGCAGCAGGCCAGCCTGGCGCGCGTCGCGGATCAGCTCGAAGAACGCACGCAGACGCTGCGGGTCGTCGAGGTCCGGCACGGCGCCGGCGAACGCGGGCAGCGCGCTGTGGTCGGCATGCACCTGGGCCAGGATCGAACCGCCCAGGCGCTGCTTGCCGGCACCCAGGCCGATCAGCCACAGCTCGCTGTCGGTATCGCGGTCCAGCAGCGGGGTCAGCTGGGTGGTGGCGTCGGCCACCGGGGCGAACGCGGAGATCACTAGCGAGACCGGCGAGACCGACTTGTGCGCGGTACCGGCGTCGTGCCACTGCGCCTGCATGGACAGCGAGTCCTTGCCGACCGGAATGCTCAGGTCCAGCTGCGGGCACAGCTCCATGCCCACCGCACGCACGGCGTCGTACAGCAGCGCGTCTTCGCCGTTGTGGCCGGCCGCGGCCATCCAGTTGGCCGACAGCTTCACCGTCTCCAGCGCATCCACCGGGGCGGCGCACAGGTTGGTGATGGCTTCACCCACCGCCATGCGTGCCGACGCGGCCGCGTCCAGCAGGGCCAGCGGGGTGCGCTCGCCGATCGCCATTGCTTCACCGGCCACGGTGTCGAACCCGGCCAGAGTGATGGCAACGTTGGCCAGCGGCAGCTGCCACGGACCGATCATCTGCTCGCGCGCGGTCAGGCCGCCGACGCTGCGGTCGCCGATGGTGACCAGGAAGTTCTTGGACGCCACCGACGGATGCGCGAGCACGCGCAGGCCGGCTTCGTGCAGGTCCAGCCCGGCGGTCTTCAGCGCGGGCCAGCGCGGCGCGGCCGGATGCACGGTATCGCGGTGCATCTTCGGCGCCTTGCCGAACAGCACGTCCATCGGCAGGTCGATCGGCGCATCGGCCGGGATGTTGTCCACGGTTGCGCCGTAGGCCACCACCAGACGTTCTTCGGCGGTGGCCACGCCAACGGCGGCGAACGGGCAGCGCTCACGCGCGCACAGCGCGGCGAACTCGGCCAGGCGCGCCTGCGGCACGCCAAGCACGTAGCGCTCCTGCGATTCGTTGCACCACAGCTGCATCGGCGACAGCGACGGGTCATCGGTGGGCACCTTGCCCAGGTCGATCACGCCGCCCACGCCGGAGTCGTGCAGCAGCTCCGGAATCGCATTGGAGAGGCCACCGGCACCGACGTCGTGGAACCAGCGGATCGGATTGTCCAGGCCCAGCGCGACGCAGCGGTCGATCACTTCCTGGCAGCGGCGTTCCATTTCCGGGTTGTCGCGCTGCACGCTCGCGAAGTCGAGGTCCTCGGCGCTTTCGCCGGAGGCCACCGAACTGGCGGCACCGCCGCCCAGGCCGATCAGCATCGCCGGACCACCGAGCACGATCACCGCGTCGCCGGGCTGCAGGGTGAGCTTCTCGACCTGCACCTGGTCGATCGCACCGAGGCCACCGGCCAGCATGATCGGCTTGTCGTAGGCGCGGGTCAGGCCCTCACCTTCGGGCAGCTCGAAGCTGCGGAAGTAGCCGAGCAGGTTGGGACGGCCGAACTCGTTGTTGAACGCAGCGCCGCCGAGCGGGCCGTCCAGCATGATGTCCAGCGCCGGGGCCATGCGCGGGTTCAGCGCGCGCGGCGCTTCCCACGGCTGCGGCAGGGTCGGGATACGCAGGTGCGAGACCGAGAAGCCGGTAAGGCCGGCCTTGGGCTTGCCGCCGCGGCCGGTCGCGCCCTCATCGCGGATTTCGCCACCGGCACCGGTGGAGGCACCCGGGAAGGGCGCGATCGCGGTCGGGTGGTTGTGGGTTTCCACCTTGATGCAGAACGCCGAATCGACCACCGCTTCACTGCGGTACTCGCCCGTGGCCGGGTCCGGACGGTAGCGCGCGGCGGGGAAGCCGGCGACCACTGCGGCGTTGTCGCTGTAGGCGCTCAACGTGTGCTGCGGGGTCTGCTGGTGGGTGTTCTTGATCATCCGGAACAGCGAGTGGGCCTGGTCGGCGCCGTCGATGGTCCAGCTGGCATTGAAGATCTTGTGCCGGCAGTGCTCGGAGTTGGCCTGCGCGAACATCATCAGTTCCACGTCCGACGGCCTGCGGCCGAGCGCGCCGAAGCGCTCACGCAGGTAGTCGATCTCGTCCTGGGCCATCGCCAGGCCGAGGCGGCGGTTGGCCGCTTCCAGGTCGTCCAGCGCGATGCGCTCCAGCTCGCCACGGGCCGGCGCGGTGAACAGCGCCTGGGCCTGGTCGGCGCTGTCCAGCACCGACTGGGTCATCGGATCGTGCAGCACGCGCGCCACCGCCTCGGCCGTGGCCGGGTCGGCGGGCCAGCCGACCAGATCGATGCGCAGACCGCGTTCGACACGGCGGATCGGCTGCCCGGCGCCACGGACCAGTTCGGTGGCCTTGCTCGACCAGGGCGACAAGGTGCCCAGGCGTGGCACCACGAAGCGGGTAACGGCCCCCTCTTCCTGCCCGGCCAGGGTCGGCTGGGCTTCCAGGATCCGGCTCAGGATCGCCGGGTCCGGGGCGGCATCGCCCTCGGTCTGGATGAAGTAGACGTGCCAGGCACCGGCGATGCGCAGGGTGGCGGCGAGGGACTGCAGGCGGGATTCAAGACGTTCGCGGCGGAACGGCGAAAGGGCGGATGCGCCCTCGAGGACCATCATGTCCGGGGAACCGTGGTTGGAGACGGGGCCCACTATTGTACCCAACTCCACCGCCGGGGCCCGCCCGGCCAGGTGGCGACCGCCTGCGTCTTCACGGCCGAACCATGCACTGGTTCACGGATTGCCGGCCGAATGCATGACAACGTTATCACCACCTGGTCGGGCGCCGTCCGGCCGGGGCCCTGTCCGCCCCCACTGCTGTCGCCGGCCTCTCTCACCGGCCCCGGACTGCTGCACGCATGGCGCCATACCGGCGCCATGCGCCCACCACCTGATCGGAGAACTCCCATGCAGGACCCGATTGTGCGCAGTGCAGTGACATCGTTATCTCCCCCGCCCCGACGCAGCCACGCCCGCTGGCTGCTGGTGCTGGCCCTTGCCGCCGCCGTCGGCGCCCCGACCCTGGCCCAGGCCGCCAACTGTACCGGCGCGCCGGAATGGAATCCGGCGGCGATCTACCTGTCCGGGTCCACCCTGCAGAAGGGCGGCGTGCTGTACCGGGCCAACCAGGACATCTGGAACGCCCCGCCGGATCATCTGGCCGGTGCGCCCTACTACACCAACCTGGGCGCCTGCGACGGCGGCGGCAGCAATCAGCCGCCCAGCGTCAGCCTGACCTCGCCGGCCAATGGGGCCAGCTTCAGCGCCGGCAGCAGCATCACCGTCAGCGCCAACGCCAGTGACAGCGACGGCAGCATCAGCAAGGTCGAGTTCTTCCGCGGCGGCACCTCGCTGGGCATCGACACCAGCGCGCCATACAGCGTGACCTGGGCCAACGCGGCCGCCGGCAGCCACACCTTCAAGGCCGTGGCCACCGACAACAACAACGCGGTCACCTCCTCGGCCACGGTCAGCGTGACCGTCACCGCGGCCAGCAACGACACCACCCCGCCCAGCGTGCCCGGCGGCCTGGCATCGCCGTCGAAAACGGCTACCACGGTCAACCTGGCGTGGAACGCGGCCACCGACAACAGTGGCGGCAGCGGCGTGGCCGGCTACGACGTGTACCGCAACGGCGGCCTGGTCGGTTCGCCCAGCGCCCCCCAGTACACCGACGGCGGCCTGACGGCGAGCACGGCCTACACCTACACGGTCCGCGCACGCGACAACGCCGGCAACGCCTCGGCGCAGAGCGCGTCGATCAGCGTGACCACCGCCGCCGGCGGCGGCGGTGGCGGCACCAAGCGGGTGATCGGCTACTTCACCCAGTGGGGCATCTACGGGCGCAACTACCGGGTCAGGAACATCGACACCAGCGGTTCGGCGGCCAGGCTGACCCACATCAACTACGCCTTCGGCAACGTGCGCAACAACCGCTGCGAAGTGGGCGTCACCCAGGCCTCCGATCCGAATACCGGGGTGGGGGGCGATGCCTTCGCCGATTACACCAAGGCCTTCGGCGCCGGCGAGAGCGTCAGCGGCAGCGCCGATACGTGGGACCAGCCGCTGCGCGGCAACTGGAACCAGCTCAAGCAGCTCAAGGCCAAGCACCCGAACGTGAAGGTGCTGATCTCGCTCGGCGGCTGGACCTGGTCGCGCGGCTTCTCCAGCGCGGCACAGCCGGCCAACCGCCAGGCCTTCGTGGCCTCGTGCATCGATGCCTACATCAAGGGCAACCTGCCGGTCACCGACGGTGCCGGTGGCGTCGGCGCGGCGGCCGGGGTGTTCGATGGCATCGACATCGACTGGGAGTACCCGGTGGCCTGCGGGCTGAGCTGCGGTACGCCGGCCGACAACGCCAACTACACCGCACTGCTGGCCGAGTTCCGCCGCCAGCTCGACGCGGTGCGGCCTGGACTGCTGCTGACGGTGGCGGTGGGCGCGGGTATCGACAAGATCCGGGTGACCGACCCGGCCGCGTTCCACCCGTACCTGGACTTCATCAACGTGATGACCTACGACTTCCACGGTGCGTGGGACCCGCAGACCAACCATCACTCGGCGCTGTTCAACTCGCCGGCCGACCCGTCCACGGGCGACCAGAAGTTCTACAACAGCAACGATGCGATGGAGGCCTTCATCAGCCGCGGCGTACCGGCCAGCAAGCTGAACCTGGGCATCGGTTACTACGGGCGCGGCTGGACCGGCGTGGCCAGCGGCAACAACGGCCTGTACCGCAGCGCCAGCGGCGCGGCACCGGGCACGTACGAGGCCGGGATCGAAGACTGGAAGGTGCTCAAGAACCTCGCCTGGCCGGTCTATACCGACACCACGGCGAAGGCCACGTGGATCTCCAACGGCACCACGTTCTGGAGCGTGGACACCCCGGCGATGGTCACCGAGAAGATGGGCTACGTGAAGGCCCAGGGCCTGGGTGGCGCGTTCTTCTGGGAGTTCAGCGGCGATGACACGCAGGGCACGCTGACCAAGGCGATCAGCGACGGCCTGAACTGACGGGTCGCCGGCCAGGCATCGGCCGGCCCCACAACGGCAACGCCCCGGTCATGCCGGGGCGTTGTCGTTTTTCAGCGGCTGCCGCCGGCCGAGATGCGCTCCAGCGCGGCCTTGAGCTGCGCCGGCGGCACGTAGCCACCCAGCTGGGTGCCATCGGCGGCGAAGATCGCCGGGGTGCCATTGACGCCGATCTGCTGGCCGAGCGTGTACTGCATGGCCACCGGGTTGGTGCAGCTCTTCGGCGTCACCGGCTTGCCGGTCTTGGCCGCGGTCAACGCCTGCTTGCGGTCGGCCGCGCACCACACCGAGATCATGTCGGTGTAATCCTGGCTGCCCAGGCCCATGCGCGGGAAGGCGAGGTATTCCACGGTGATGCCGTTGCGGTTGAGCTCGGCGATATCCTGGTGCAGCTTGCGGCAGTAACCGCATTCGATATCGGTGAACACGCTGACGGTGTACTTGGCGTTGGGCGCGGCGAACACGATGCGCTCGCCCTGCGGCACCTTGTCCAGCAGGCCGCGGCGGTACGCGAGCAGGCCGGGGCTGCTGGCCGGGGCCTTGTTCTGGATGTCGTACGGCTGGGACTGCATCAGGTAGCGGCCGTCATCAGAGACATACAGCACCTGGCCGGCCACCAGCACTTCGCGGAAGCCGGCGAACGGTGCGGCGCCGATGAAGTCCGGGGCAAACTTGGGGTCCAGCTGCTGCAGGGCGGTGCGTACGCGCTGCTCGGCGCTGCCGCCGGCCACCGGGGCAGACGCGGCGGGCTTGGCAGCCGGCGCGGACGGCTGCTGCGCGCAGGCAGTCAGGCTGAGCGCGCCGAACAGGGCGGCAATGGCAACTCGGAGCATGGCGCGATCCGGTAGGAAAGAAGGTCCGGGATTCTCGCATAGCCGGGCCTTCGCCCGGCTGCACGGCAGCGGAACAGTGATGCGTTGCACGCCGGGGACGGGTCAGCCGCGCGGATGATGCCGGGCGTGCAGCTTCTGCAGATGCTCGCGCGCGACCAGGGTGTAGATCTGGGTGGTGGACAGCGAGCTGTGGCCAAGCAGCATCTGCAGCGCGCGCAGGTCGGCGCCGCGGTTGAGCAGGTGGGTGGCGAAGCTGTGCCGCAGCCCGTGCGGGCTGATCCGGACCGGGTCGATGCCGGCCAGGGCGGCATACTTTTTCACCAGCCCCCAGAACTGCTGGCGGCTGAGCGGCTGCAGGGACGGTGTCAGGAACATCGGCACGCTGCCGTCCTGGCTGCCGGGCACGCTGCGCTTGCCGGCCAGGCGCGGGCGCGATTCGGCAAGATAGCGTTCCAGCCAGTGCTGGGATTCCTCGCCCAGCGGCACCAGACGCTCCTTGCTGCCCTTGCCGGTGACGCGCAGCACGCCCTGGCGCAGATTGACCGCATTGGCCGGCAGCTGCACCAGCTCGCTGACGCGCAGGCCGGCGGCATACATGAGTTCGAGCATGGCCCGGTCGCGCAGGCCGACCGGATCGTCGATGTCGGGGGCATCGAGCAGCGCATCGATCTGGCTTTCGGCCAGGGCCTTGGGCAGCAGCCGTGGCAGGCGCGGCGGGTCAAGCAGCGCGGTGGGATCGTCGGCGCGCCGGCCACGACGCAGCGCATCGGCGAAGAACGCGCGCAGGGCCGAGAGCAGGCGTGCGGTGCTGCGCGGCGACCAGCCATGCTGTGCGCGCCAGGCCAGGTAATCGAACAGGCCGGCCCGGTCGATCGCGGCAAGACCGCCGGCATGCCCGTCGCGCCAGCGCGCAAGCCCTTCGAGATCGCGCCGGTAGCTGTCCAGGGAGGCCCGCGCGAGCCCCTGCTCGGCCCAGATCGTGTCGAGAAAGTGCTGGATGGCGGCGGCATCGGCATCGCGCAGCGCGGGCAGGTGCTGGACCAGCTGGCGACGTTGCGCCGGGGTGGAGACATCGGACATGCCACCAGCATACGGAGCGCGGCGCGCGCCGGCCATCCACGCCGGGCCGATGCCCGGGTATGCTCGCGGCATGGTCACCACCGCCGATGCCCCCACCGCGACCCGCCCCGCCTCGCTGCTGCTGTGGCGGCTGCTGGCGCTGCTGTACGACTTCTTCCCCGCGCTGGCGCTGTGGATGCTGGTCAGCTCGCTGTTCGTGGCCGGCTACACGTTGTCCGGGCACGCGGCACGCGAGAACATCGCGCCGTTCAGTACGCTGCAATGGCTGTTGTGGCTGTGCTGCTGGCTGGTCACCGGGGTGTATGCCACCTGGAGCTGGCGGCGTGGCGGCCAGACACTGGGCATGCGGCCGTGGCGGCTGCAGGTGATCAACGCCGACGGAACGCCGCCCACCCGCCGCCAGCTCTGGCTGCGCTACAGCGTGGGCACCCTCTCGGTACTGCTCGGTGGCCTGGGCCTGTGGTGGGCCCTGCTCGACCGCCAGCGCCTGACCTGGCACGACCGCGCCAGCGGCACGCGACTGGTGCGCTTGCTGAAGCGCTGAAGCACTGAAGCACTGAAGCGAAGGCAACTTCAGCGTTTCAGGTGTTCCCGCGCTGGGTACCCGTGCCCCAGGGCTGCGGGACACGCCGTGAACCCATCCTTGGGGGCTCGATGGCGGCATCCATGCCGCCAACGGTCCCGCAGCCCTGGGGCACGGGCACCCTGGAGGGTTCTTCGCGAACGGATGGAATAAGCCAAAGCACCGGCGAAGGCGTGACCCACCTGCGCAGAAGCCGTCGAGCAATGCCCCCTGCTCTGGCTCCAGCATCGGCTTTGTTTTTGATGGTGGCGCCCGCCACCGACCCACTGTCGAGGCGTGGCGCGGTGCCCATGCCGGGACCGTTGGCGGCATGGATGCCGCCATCGAGCCCCCACGGGTGAGGGCGCTTTGCCTGCGAAGCACCGCTTCGCAAGCGCCCGAACGCCCAGCCGCCAGCGGCTGGGCCGGGCCGCGGAGCGGGGTTTACGGCGTGTCCCGGCATGGGCACCGCGTCACGCCTGCCCCGGGACAATCAAAGCGCCGCACGCCCTGCTTCTGCTTGGCGCCTGACGCCGCTTACCCCGACTTCCGCCGGAACAGCATGCCCGACACCACCAGCATCACGATCGGTGGCAGCGCGTAGGCGATGCGGTAATCGAACTTGAGCGCGCCGGCCATGCGGCCGAAGAACAGCTGCAGCAACCAGAACCCCAGCGCGAACAGGATGCCCAGGAACAGGCGCTTGCCCATGCCGCCGCTGCGCAGCGAGCCGAACGCGAACGGAACGGCCGCCAGGCACAGCGCCAGCACGTTCAACGGATAGAACCAGCGGCTCCAGTAGATGTCTTCGTAGTCGCGCGCATCCAGCCCGTTGCGCTTGCGGTACTCGATGCTGTTGCGCAGATCCATCGCCGTCAGATTGCGCGGCTTGGCGATGCCCGTGGCCAGCGCCGCCGCATCCAGCCGCGAATCCCACGGCTCCGAGGCCACGGTCTGGCGCGTTGCCGAGCGGTCGCCGAACGTATCCCGGCGCACCGTGTTCAGCACCCAGCCCTTCGCATCGTGCTCGGCCGTCGCCGCATGCGTCAGCGAGGCCAGACGCCCGTCGTCGCCAATTTTGTACAGACGCACGTCATGCAGGATCAGGCGCGTCCCGCCGCCTGCCTGCAACTGCTCATCGCCGCTGGTCGCGCTCAGGAACGTATCGCCCTCGCGCGCCCAGACACCCTGGTAGCGTGCCGCGCTGAGCGTGCTGCCCCAGCGTGCGCTGATCTTGATGTCGTCGGCCTTGCTCTGGCCCCACGGCCCGAGCGTCTCGCCGCTGAACACCATCACCGCCGTCAGCAGCGACAACGCCACCGCCACCGACACGCTCAGCCGCTTGCGCGACAGGCCCAGCGCCCGCAGCGCCGTCAGTTCCGACGTGGCCGCCAGCTGCCCCAGCCCCATCAGCGCGCCGATCACCGCGGCCGTCGGGAAGAACGTGTAGGCGCGGCGCGGCACTGTGTACAGCACCCAGGCCGCCGCATGGCCAGCCGTATAGCTGCCCTTGCCCACGTCCTTGAACTCGCCGGAGAACGCCATCACCACGTCCAGCCCGACCAGAACCGCCCAGGTCAGCAGGACCGTGCCGAACACCGCCCGGCCCAGATAGAAATCAAACCGCATGGGACGCAGTTTCATGCGGTCCTCCGAGGACGCGACAGCTTGCCGTCGCGGAAATACATCCAAAGCGCCAACGCCAGCAGCGGCAGGCTCAGCCACCACAGGCCCACACTGCCGGGCACCTTGCCATCGGCGATCCAGCGGGTGCCGATGAACATCAGGTTCATGCCCACCATGTAGGCCAGGAACGCCAGCATCATCCGCCCGTAGCGCTGCTGGCGCGGCGAACTGCGTGCCAGCGGCAGTGTCATCAGCGCAAAGGCCAGCGCGATCAGCGGCGGGGCGATGCGCGCGTGCAGCTGGGCGCGGGCCGCCGGGCGGTCATCGCCGAGCAGCTGGCCGGTCGTCAACAGCTCCGGATCGTCGTCCTTGCGCGTGTCGGCCCCGTCCGGCAGCGCCACATCGTTGCGCGCGAACGTCACCAGCTTGTAGTCCAGGCCGCCGTTGACCGGGCCTTCCACCTGGTGGCCATCGTCCAGCTCGAGGTAGCGCTGACGCTCGCCCTCGAAGAACATCCGGCCACGGTCGGCCGACACCACCTCGATGCGGTCGCCCTTCTGGCGCTGCATGAACACCTTGCCCAGCTGGGTGCCATCGGGCGACACCGACGACAGGTAGACCACCCCGCCGTTGGGCAGCGAGGTGAACTTGCCCGCCTCCAGGCCGGCCATCACGATGCTGCGGTTGGCCTCGTCGATCATCTTCTCGCCGGTGCGGTCGGCCCAGGGGCCCAGCCACAGCGAGCACAGACCGATCACGGCGATTACCGGCAGCACCAGCATCATCAGCGGGCGCAGCAGGCGCCGGGGCCCGACCCCGATGGCGGTCAGCACGGCCATCTCCGAGTCGCGGTACAGGCGGGCCGTGGCCAGCAGCAGGCCCAGCATCAGCGCCAGCGGCAGGATCAGAGGCATGTACACGATGAACTGCAGGCCCAGCTGCGAGAACAGCAGGCGGGCGGGCAGGCGGCCATCGGCGATGTTGCCGAGGATGTCCACCAGGACACCACCGACACTCACCACCAGCAGCACGATCAGGGTGGCCAGGAAACTCTGGAGGAAATCACGCAGGAGATAGCGATCGAGCTTCGACATGGGGCGGTGGTTTAAACTCTCGGATTCGTTCGCGGCACGGTCCAGTCTACTGGCTGGGCGTAAACAGCTCGCGATTGTACGGATTTGCCAACGGAATCTGATCAATGGCCCTGGAATTCACCCTGAACCACGCAGCACCGGCCACCGCCGCGTGCGATTGCGTCATCGTCGGCGTCTTTGCCGACCAGTCCCTGAGCCCGGCGGCACAGGCCCTGGATGCCGCCTCCGGTGGTCGCCTGGCGGCGCTGGTCGCCCGCGGCGACGTCGGCGGCAAGACCGGCAACACCACCCTGCTGCACGACCTGCCGGGCGTGACCGCGCCCCGCGTGCTGGTCGTCGGCCTGGGCGAAACGGCCAAATTCGGCGTGCCGCAGTACCTCAAGGCGGTCGGCGACGCCAGCCGCGCCCTGAAGAGCGGGGTCAACCACCATGCGCTGTTCACCCTGACCGAACTGCCGGTGAAGGGCCGCGATGCCGCCTGGAACATCCGCCAGGCCATCATCACCGCCGACCACGCCGCCTACCGCTACAGCGCCACCCTGGGCAAGAAGAAGGCCGAGGAACCCGGCCTGACCACCCTGGCCATCGCCGGCGACGACGCCCAGGCGCTGACCCAGGGCCAGGCCATCGCCGCCGGCGTGCAGTACGCCCGCGAGCTGGGCAACCTGCCGCCGAACCTGTGCACCCCGGCCTACCTGGCCGAGTCCTCCGTCGCCTTCGCCCAGGCCCATGCCGGCGCCGACGCGGAGATCCTGGACGAGACCCAGATGGAAGCGCTGGGCATGGGCTCGCTGCTGGCCGTGGCCCGCGGCTCGGCCAACCGCCCGCGCCTGGTCGTGCTGAAGTGGAGCAACGGCGGCGACGCCAAGCCCTACGTGCTGGTCGGCAAGGGCATCACCTTCGATACCGGTGGCGTCAACCTGAAGACCCAGGGCGGCATCGAAGAGATGAAGTACGACATGTGCGGTGGCGCCAACGTCATCGGCACCTTCGTCGCCGCGGTCACCGCCAAGCTGCCGCTGAACCTGGTGGTGGTGGTGCCGGCCGTCGAGAACGCCATCGACGGCAACGCCTACCGCCCGTCCGACGTGATCACCTCGATGTCCGGCAAGACCATCGAAGTGGGCAACACCGACGCCGAAGGCCGCCTGATCCTGTGCGACGCCCTGACCTACGCGCAGCGCTTCGAGCCGGCCGCCCTGGTCGACGTGGCCACCCTGACCGGCGCCTGCATGGTCGCCCTGGGCCACCAGACCGCCGGTCTGATGACCAAGCACGACGACCTGGCCAATGAACTGCTGGTCGCCGGCGAGCACGTGTTCGACCGCGCCTGGCGCCTGCCGCTGTGGGACGAGTACCAGCCGATGCTGGATTCCAGCTTCGCCGACGTCTACAACATCGGCGGCCGCTGGGCCGGTGCGATCACCGCCGGCTGCTTCCTGTCGCGCTTCACCGAAGGCCAGCGCTGGGCCCACCTGGACATCGCCGGCGTGGCCAGCGACGAAGGCAAGCGTGGCATGGCCACCGGCCGTCCGGTCGGCCTGCTGAGCCAGTGGCTGCTGGACCAGGTCGCACGCGCCTGATGCCGTTCGATCGGGGCGGCCGCCCGGCCGCTCCGATCCCGCCCGGCCGGCTGCCGGGCATTCCCCTCCGCTCCAGGCCTGCCCATGTCCCGTGCTGATTTCTACCTGATCGCCAAGCCCCGCTTCCTGACCGAGCCCCTGCGCCTGGTCTGCGAGCTGGCACGCAAGGCCAATGACGCCGGGCTGTTCACCCTGGTGCTGGCACGCGACCAGGCCCAGGCCGAGGAGCTGGACGAACTGCTTTGGTCGTTCGACGACGATGCCTACATTCCGCACCAGATCGCCGGCGATGACGTCGATGAGGAAGAGGCGCTGGTGCTGATCGCGGTACCCGGCACCGACGCCCCGACCCGCCCGCTGGTGATCAACCTGCGCGATGACCCCTACCTGGCCAGCTGCGACCGCGTGCTGGAAGTGGTCCCGGCCGACCCGGAAGCCCGCGAGCCGCTGCGCGAGCGCTGGCGCCAGTACAAGGCGCTGGGCTTTGACCTGAACAAATACGACATGTAACGCCCGGCACCCCGCGCGGGTGCCCGCTGCGTCCGGAGACCCTTGATGCGCCTGCTGATTGCCCTGATCTTTCCCTGGTTGTCGTTCTTCACCATCGGCCGCCCGTTTGCGGGCATCCTCTGCCTGATCCTGCAGATCACCCTGATCGGCTGGCTGCCCGCCGCCATCTGGGCCGCCTACGCGGTCTCCCAGTTCCACACCGACCAGAAGATCCGGCGCGCCCTCGGCCGCTGATCCTCAGGCACCCCCACCTCCCGTCTTCGATCCGGTTTCCGCATGACCCAACTCGCCTCCAGCTACGACCCCGCCACCTTCGAAACCGACCTGTACGACGGGTGGGAGAAGGCCGGCCACTTCAAGCCGTCCGGCAAGGGCGAGCCGTACACCATCCTGCTGCCGCCGCCGAACGTGACCGGCACGCTGCACATGGGCCATGCCTTCCAGCAGACCCTGATGGACGCGCTGGTGCGCTACCACCGCATGCGCGGCTACGACACCCTGTGGCAGGTGGGCACCGACCACGCCGGCATCGCCACCGAAATGGTGGTGTCGCGCAACCTCGCGCTGGCCGGCAACGGCGAAAGCCGCGATTCGCTGGGCCGCGACGGCTTCATCGAGAAGGTGTGGGAGTGGAAGGCACAGTCCGGTGACACCATCGAGCGCCAGATGCGCCGCCTGGGCACCTCCAGCGACTGGTCGCGCAGCACCTTCACGATGGACCCGCAGCCGTCCGAGGCGGTGGTCGAAGCCTTCGTGCGCTGGCATGAGCAGGGCCTGATCTACCGTGGCCAGCGCCTGGTCAACTGGGACCCGGTGCTGAAGACCGCCATTTCCGACCTGGAAGTGGAGAGCGTGGAGGAAGACGGCTTCCTGTGGTCGATCAGCTATCCGCTGGCCGATGGCAGCGGCAGCCTGACCGTGGCCACCACGCGCCCGGAAACCATGCTCGGCGACACCGCGGTGATGGTGCACCCCGAAGACGAGCGCTACGCGCACCTGATCGGCCGGATGGTCAAGCTGCCGCTGACCGACCGCGAGATCCCGGTGATCGCCGATGATTATGTCGACCGCGAGTTCGGTACCGGCGTGGTCAAGGTCACCCCCGCGCACGACTTCAACGATTACCAGGTGGGCCTGCGCCACAACCTGCCGATGATCAACCTGTTCACCCCGGTGGCGGCGATCAACGACAACGCCCCGGAGAAATACCGCGGGCTGGACCGTTACGAAGCGCGCAAGGTGATCCTGGCCGAGCTGGAAGACCTGGGCATTCTGGTCGAAACCAAGGCGCACAAGCTGCAGGTGCCGCGTGGCGACCGTACCCAGCAGGTGATCGAGCCGTACCTGACCGACCAGTGGTTCGTGAAGATGGACGTGCTGGCCAAGCGCGGCCTGGAGCTCGTTGAGAACGGCTCGATCCAGTTCGTCCCGGCCAACTGGATCAACACCTACCGCCACTGGATGGAGAACATCCAGGACTGGTGCATCAGCCGCCAGCTGTGGTGGGGCCACCGCATTCCGGCGTGGTTCGACGATGCCGGCACCTGCTACGTCGGCCGCGACGAGGCCGAGGCACGCGCGAAGAACAACCTGGGTCCGGACATCGCCCTGCACCAGGACAGCGACGTGCTGGAGACCTGGTTCTCCTCGCAGCTGTGGCCGTTCTCCACCCTGGGCTGGCCGAACGAGCAGGCGATGGACGCGCGCGGGTTCGAGCGCTACCTGCCCTCGTCGGTGCTGATCACCGGCTTTGACATCATCTTCTTCTGGGTGGCCCGCATGATCATGGCCACCGACAGCTTCACCGGCAGGATTCCGTTCAAGGACGTGTACATCACCGGCCTGATCCGCGATGCGCAGGGCCAGAAGATGTCCAAGTCCAAGGGCAACGTGCTGGACCCGCTGGACATCATCGACGGCATCTCCATCGAGGACCTGGTCGCCAAGCGCACCACCGGCCTGATGAAGCCCAAGGACGCGCCGAAGATCGAGAAGGCCACGCGCCGGGAATTCCCGGACGGCATCATCGCCCACGGTGCCGATGCGCTGCGCTTCACCATCGCCGCGCTGGCCACCCACGGCCGCGACATCAAGTTCGACATGAACCGCGCCGAGGGCTACAAGAACTTCTGCAACAAGCTGTGGAACGCCAGCCGCTTCACCCTGATGAACACCGAGGGCAGCAGCTTCACCGGCGCACCACAGCCGCGTACCGATGCCGAGCGCTGGATCCTGGCGCGCCTGGCCGCGGTCTCGGCCGAGGCGCAGACGCACTACGCCAACTACCGCTTCGACCTGCTGGCGCAGTGCCTGTACGAGTTCGCCTGGAACGAGTTCTGCGACTGGTTCCTGGAACTGACCAAGCCGGCCCTCAACGGTGCCGACGCCGACGATGCCAACAGCACCCGCCACACCCTGCTGTACGTGCTCGAAGCGCTGCTGCGCCTGCTGCACCCGCTGACGCCGTTCATCACCGAACAGCTGTGGCGCCAGGTCGCCCCGCGCCTGGGCCTCACCGAGGACACGGTGTCGCTGCGCCCGTACCCGATGGCCGACGAATTCGCCGGCGATTACGCCCGTGCCGAAGCCGACGTGGAATGGGTGAAGTCGATGGTCAACGCCCTGCGTCGCGTGCGCAGCGAGTTGAACGTGCCGCCGTCCAAGCTGGTGCCGCTGCTGCTGCAGCGTGGCAACGACGACGACCGCGCACGGATCACCCGCTTCACCTCCGCGCTGTCGTTCCTGCTCAAGCTCGAGCGCATCGAGTGGCTGGCCGATGACGGCGAGATCCCGCCGGCCGCCACGGCGATCGTGGGCGATCTGCTGCTGCTGGTGCCGCTGGAAGGCCTGGTCGATCTCGGGGCCGAACGCGCGCGCCTGGACAAGGAAATCGCCCGGGTCGAGTCGGAGAAGGAAAAGAGCGAGACCAAGCTGTCCAAGTTCACCGACAAGGTGCCGCCGGCCGTGGTCGAACAGGAGCGCGTGCGCCTGGTCGACTGGACCGCGCAGCTGGCCGGCCTGCGCGGGCAACGCGCCAAGCTGTGATGCACTGACCGGGGATGCGTCCGCGCATCCCCGGCACGGCTGGCATCATGGGCGCTCTGATACGGAGCGCGTACCGACACGATGTCGCTGACCATTTTTCTGGTGGTGGTGTTTGCCGCCGCCCTGCATGCCAGCTGGAACGCCATCGTCAAACGCGGCAGCGACACGCTGCTGACCACGATTCTGGTGACCGGCTCGGCGGCCGTGATCGCCGCCCTTGCCCTGCCCTTCCTGCCGGCGCCCGCCCGCGTGAGCTGGCCGTGGCTGGCGGCATCGACACTGCTGCAGGTGACCTACTACGTGCTGGTGGCCCGCACCTACCGGGTCACGGACATGAGCGCGTCGTATCCGCTGATGAGGGGCTGCGCACCGATCCTGGTGGCGCTGGTCGGCACCTTCGTGGTCGGCGAGCCGCTGCCGCCGCTGGCCTGGGCGGGCATCGCCCTGATCTGCCTGGGCATCCTCACCATGACCCGCGGCCAGTCGCGCCAGCACCTGTGGCTGCCGCTGCTCAATGCCGGCGTCATCGCCACCTATACGCTGGTCGATGCGTGGGGCGCGCGCCAGTCCGGTGCCGCGTTGAGCTACACCCTGTGGCTGTTCCTGCTGTCCGGGCTGCCCCTGCCGATCTGGGCGCTGTGCACGCGCGCGGCGGCGCTGCGGGCCTACGCACGGCGCAACTGGCGCTATGGCGTGGTCGGCGGTGCCGGCACGCTGACGTCCTACGCGCTTGCCCTGTGGGCGATGACCATCGCGCCGGTGGCGATGATCTCGGCACTGCGCGAAACCTCGATCCTGTTCGGCATCCTGATCTCCGCGTTCGTGCTGCGCGAGCGGGTCGACCGCCAGCGCTGGATCGCTGCGGGGGTGATCGTGCTGGGCGCGGCGGTGCTGCGGATCGCGTGATTCCCGCCTACAGCGGCGGCATCGTCTGGATGTCGTCGCCGACCAGTTCCATCGCCATCACCAGCGCGTCCTCGCGCCCATCGCGGGCCGGGTAGTAGCGCGGCCGGCGGCCGATCTCGTTGAATCCTTCACTGTGGTACAGCGCCAGCGCCGGGGTGTTGGACGGACGCACCTCCAGGAACACCCGGTGCGCGCCGTGGTCGCGCGCCAGCGTGACCAGCGCCCGCAGCAGGAAGCGGCCATGCCCGCGCGACTGGCACAGAGGGTCCACGCAGACGTTGAGCACATGCGCCTCATCAGCAGCGATGCTCAGCACGCCATAGCCCATCAGCAGGCCATCTTCCTCCAGCGCCAGAGCCGGGTAACCGGCGCGCAGGCAGTCCTGGAAAATGCCGCGGGTCCACGGATAGGGGTACCCGCGTACCTCGATCGCCATCACCGCGTTGAGATCGCTCTCACGCAGCGCGCGCAACGACAACGGCCGCGGTGAGCTGACCGCGCTCACGGCCGGCCCTGCCGGCGCAGGGCGCGCAGCTGCGGCCACAGCGCGCGCTTGGCGGCCGGGTTGCCGCGCAGTTCGTCCAGTGCCCAACCGGCCATCAGGGTCTGGGTTTCCGGCGCATTGGGGTTGCAGCCGGAGGCGCGCAGCAGGGCGATCTGCAGGCGGTCGGGCATCTGCACCGCCGGGCGGCGGCCGCCGCGCGTACGTGCCGGCGCCGTGGGTGCGTCGGCCGCGACCGGGGCGGTACGCCGGACCGGTGCGTCGGCCGGCGCGGCCACCGCGGCGGCGACCGGGGCGGCGTCAGGCCGGGTATCCGGTGCCGCCGGTGCACGCGCCACCACCGGCGCCGCGCTCACCTCGATCTGCGCCACCGGCGATACCACCGGCTCCGGCGGGATGCTGCCATCCACGAACACGGTGCAGCCCATCGCCTGCAGCCACGACTGCTGCGCCGGGGACCACAGCGGTGGCAGCACCGGCGAACTCACGCGCCCGGCTCGGCCGTCTTGCGGGTGCGCTGCCACAGCCAGTACACCGGGCCGGACAGGGCGTACAGCACGCCCACCGCGAACAGCACGCGCGGCAGGTCGATGACCATGATGGCGATGACGATCGGCACCAGGGCCAGCGCCAGGAACGGCACGCGGTCGGCGCGCGGGCCCTTCTCGCCACTGCCCTTGAAGCTCCAGAAGCGGATCCGGCTGACCATCAGCAGGGCGGCCACCAGGGTCACCCCGAGCGCCACGTAGCGCAGCTGGTTGCCGTCCCAGCCGAGGTTGCCGTCGGCAAAGGCCCAGACGAAGGACATCATCAGGCCGGCCGCGGCCGGGCTGGCCAGGCCGATGAACCAGCGCTTGTCGACCACCGTGACCTGGGTATTGAAGCGGGCCAGGCGCAGCGCCGCGCAGGCGGCATACAGGAAGGCGACCGCCCAGCCGACCCGGCCCATCACCGGGTCGTCGAACTTCAGCCAGGACAGCGACCAGTGGTACATCACCAGGGCCGGGGCCATGCCGAAGCTGACCAGATCGGCCAGCGAGTCGTATTGCACCCCGAATTCGCTGCTGGTGCCGGTCAGGCGCGCGACCCGGCCGTCCAGGCCATCCATGACGGCGGCCACGAACACGGCGATGGCGGCGTTGACGAAATCACCGTTGGCCGCGGCGATGATCGCGTAGAAGCCGGCGAACAGGCCTGCGGTGGTGAACAGGTTCGGCAGCAGGTAGATGCTGCGGTTGCGCGGCGGGGGTTTCATCTGATCCATGCCGGCCAGTTTAGTGGGTGTGGCGGCCTTTGGGGCAGTGCGGGCGGCCCGGCTTGCCAGCGCGCCACCGGGATGCTGCAATCGCGCACCTGCCCTGATGCCCGGAGTTGCCATGCGTGCCCTGCCCTCTCTGTGCTGCCTGCTGCTGCTCGCCAGCGCCACGGCCAGTGCCGGTACCGTCTACAAGTGGAAGGACGCCAACGGCGTGACCCAGTATTCGGAGAAGCCGCCGGCCGGCAAGACCTTCGAGACGCGCCAGGTGCAGAACCGCGACCCGGCCGCGCCGACCGCCAAGGCCGCGGCCCCCGCCGCCGAGTCGGCCGACTGCAGCACCGCCCGCAGCAACCTGACCCTGCTCAACGGCCAGGGCGCGGTGATGCAGGACACCGATGGCGACGGCAAGGCCGAGACCGCCCTGAACGACGAACAGCGCGGGGCACAGAAAGCCCTGGCCGAAGCAGCCATCAAGGCCTACTGCAAACCCACCGGCTGAGCCGGCCGGGGCCATCGCCGCCCACGCAGACCGCCGCCACCGGGCCCGCCGTCCGGGCGGCCCCGTCCCAGCGGACCGTTGGTCGATTGGGGCGGGACTGGCAGAATGTAGGCTTTCCGCCGTTCAGCGAAGCCGACGATGCGCCTCTCCCAGTTCCACCTGCACACCACCAAGGAAACACCCAGCGACGCGGAGCTCACCAGCCACCGCCTGATGCTGCGCGCGGGCATGATCCGCAAGCTGGCCTCGGGGCTGTACACCTGGTCGCCGCTGGGCCTGCGCGTGCTGCGCAAGGTCGAACGCATCGTGCGCGAGGAAATGGACCGTGCCGGCGCGGTCGAGTTCCAGATTCCGACCATCCAGCCCAAGGAACTGTGGGAAGCCACCGGCCGTTGGGAAAAGTTCGGTCCGCAGCTGCTCAAGATCAAGGACCGCAAGGAGCAGGTGTTCTGCTACAGCCCCACCGCCGAAGAGGCCGCGGCCGATTTCGCGCGCCAGGAGCTGTCCAGCTACAAGCAGCTGCCGGTCAATTTCTACCAGATCCAGACCAAGTTCCGCGATGAGATCCGCCCGCGTTTCGGCGTGATGCGCGCGCGCGAATTCCTGATGAAGGATGCCTACTCCTTCCACCTGCACGATGAGTGCCTGGTGCGCGAATACGAAAACATGAAGGCGGCCTACAGCCGCATCTTCACCCGCCTGGGCCTGGATTTCCGCATGGTGCAGGCCGATTCCGGTGCGATCGGCGGCGACGCCTCGCAGGAGTTCCACGTCATCGCCGACTCCGGCGAAGACGCGCTGGTGTTCTCCACCGGCTCGGACTACGCGGCCAACATGGAAGCGGCCGTGGCCGCCGCCCCCGGCCCGCGCCCCGCCGCCAGCGAAGCCCTGCGCAAGGTCGATACGCCCACGCAGAAGACCTGCGAGGCCGTGGCCGCGCTGCTCGGTCTGGGCCTGGAGCGCACGGTCAAGTCGGTGGCGATCATGAGCGAAGCGGGCTTCGTGCTCGCGCTGGTGCGCGGCGACCACGACGTCAACGAGATCAAGCTGGCCAAGGTGCCCGGCCTGCAGGGCTACCGCATGGCCAGCGAGGCGGAGATCGCCACGCACCTGGGCAGCGAACCCGGCTTCCTCGGGCCGCTCGGCCCGGCACAGCCGGTGCGCATCGTCGCCGACCGCGACGTCGCCGCCCTGGCCGACTTCGTGATCGGCGCCAATGAAACCGGTGCCCATCTTGCCGGCGTCAACTGGGGCCGTGATCTGCCCGAACCGGACGTGGCCGATATCCGCAACGCGAAGGAAGGCGACCGCGCCGCCGATGGTGGCGAGCTGAAAATCGCCCGCGGCATCGAAGTGGGTCACGTCTTCCAGCTCGGCCGCCAGTATGCGCAGGCGCTCAACGCCACCGTGCTGGATGAGAACGGCAAGGCGGCGGTGATGGCGATGGGCTGCTATGGCGTGGGTATCTCGCGCATCGTCGCCGCAGCGATCGAGCAGAACCATGATGACGCCGGCATTATCTGGCCCGACGCGATGGCGCCGTGGCAGGTGGTGGTGTGCGTGATCAACCCCAAGCAGGACGAGACCATCGCCGCCGCTGCCGCCGAGCTGCTCGCCGAGCTGCAGGCCGCCGGGCTGGATGCCGCACTCGACGATCGCGGCCTGCGCCCGGGCGCAATGTTTGCCGACATGGAACTGATCGGCGTCCCGCACCGCGTGGTGGTCTCCGACCGCGGCCTTGCCGCAGGCACCTACGAGTACCGGGCACGCCGCGCCACCGAGGCGCAGCACCTGGACCGGTCGGCACTGATGGCGACCTTGACCGCGTGATGACAGAAAGCCGGGTGCAATATCCCGGCTTTCCTGTTTTACGATGTGATTGATTATTCCCCCGGGTTTGTACCGTGGACTTCCGGGAATGTATGCTGTTGTCGATGCCAAGGACCGGCTCACCCTGTCCTTATATATATTCCGGAGTAGTAAATGAGCATTGACCTGAGTGGCCTGTCCGCCAAAGAGCTGGGCGCCCTGATCAAGAATGCGAAGAAGCAGCAGACCATCGTCGCCAAGCGGCCGGCCATCAGCAAGGTGCGTGCGCAGCTGACCAAGCTCGCCAAGGCGCAGGGTTATTCGGTGGAAGAGCTGTTCGGTGGCGCCGCGCCGGCACGTGGTCGCGCCGCCAAGGCCGCCACGGCACCGGCCAAGAAGGCCGTGCGCAAGCTGGGCAAGGTGGCGCCGAAGTACCGCAACCCGGCCAATCCGAAGGAAACCTGGACCGGCCGTGGCAAGCAGCCGCGCTGGCTGGCCGCGCATACCGCCAAGGGCAAGAAGCCGGAAGATTTCCTGATCAAGAAGTAATCGCGGCCCGTCCACGATTGAAAACGCCGGCCCTGGGCCGGCGTTTTTGTTTTCCGCTGCGGCACTGCCCGCTCAGAGATTCTTGCGCGCCGGAATCAGCAGGTTGCCGAACAGCAGGCCCGCCACCAGCGCCATCACTACGTTGAGCACGGTCATCAGCACGGTCTGGCCGGCGCTCATGTCCTGCTGCTGCACCAGGGTGAGCACGCCGCGCAGACTGGTGCTGCCGGGCACCAGCATGATGATGCCGGGCAGGCGGATGATCGCACCGGGGCGCTGCACCAGCCGGCCGAACAGATTGCCCGCTGCCGTCATCAGCATCGCCGACATGAAAATACCGGCCGGCAGGCCCCACGCCTGGCCGGCGAATTTGGAAATGGCATACCCGGCCACCGAGGCGGCCATCACCCAGGGATAATCGCGGCGATTGGCCTTGAACAGCATCGCGAAGGCGAACGCGGCCACCAGCAGCGCGCTCCATTCCACCCAGTCGTCCTGGGGGCGCGACGCGCGCACGTGCGGCTCCAGGCCGATGATGCCGGACAGGGTCACCGCGATCACCGCGCCCACGGTCAATTTGAGAATGGTGGTGATCGCACCGGCAAACCGCGCGGTGCCCGATACCCAGTGCTGGCTGGCCAGCTCGTTGACCGCATTGGTCAGCGACATGCCGGGCAGCATCACCACCAGCGAGGCGATGATCACCGTATTGAGGTTGAGCGGCCCGATGAACGAGGCCACCAGCGCGGCCACCGTGCCGGCCAGCAGCGCCGCCAGCGCCTCGCTGGCTTCGCGGCTGGCGGGGCGACGGTCGGTATACAGCGTCATCAGGCCGATCAGCAGCCCGATCACGCCGGCGGTGGCGATATCCAGCCACGGCAGTTTCCACAGCCCGGCCACGCCGGCCGCGCCAAGGCTGTAGGACAGGATCATGCGGATCTTGCCGCGGCGACCGGGGTCCTTGTCGAGCTGGCGCAGGGCGGTATGGCCCTGGGCGATGCTCATCGTGCCATTGGCGACCGCATCGGTGATCTGGTCGGCAATGCTGAGTTTATGCAGGTCGTTTTCGCCCGGTGCCAGCCGGATCACGCGGGTGATGTCCGACGAGCCGATCGCCTTGGTCGGGTCGCTGAAACTCAGGATCAACCCGGTCGGGTTCGACCACGGTTCGCAATCCAGGTCGAGCCGCTGCGCCAGCGCCACCACGGCCGCTTCCAGCCGCTGCGCGGTGGTGCCATAGCTGTGCAGGCGCCCGGCGATCTCCGAGACGAACGCCACCCGCTGTGCGTAGGTGGCCTGGGGGGTGGGAATGGCGGCGGCATCGGCGGACATGCGTCGTAGTATTACCTGAACCATGCCCCGGCAGAACATCCGACCTCGCCGTGCCCTGCAGCGCGCGGCGGTGGACGCACGCCGGCGCACCACATCACGCGCTCTAGCCTTGCACTCGGACAAGGTATGCTGCGTGCAGGACGACCCCATGACTTCATCCCAAGCCCCCCATCTCGAGCAGGATGCCCAGGACCCCGGCCTGATCCGGTTGTCCGGCCAATGGACGTTGCGCACCGCGCTGGCGGCGGCCGACGTGCTGCGCCAGGCGCCCGAAAAGGTGACCGGCATCGATGCCAGCGGCATCACCCAGCTCGATTCGGCCGGCGTGCTGCAGGTCCTGCGTGTGGCCCATCGTGCCGACCTGGCCGAGGATGTGCTGATCTTCCGCGAGGAACACCAGGCGCTGGTGTGCACCATCGAGGAAGTCGCCGACGACCGGCCGCGCGCCAAGCGCGACTTCGGCGTGCTGGCCGCGCTGGAACGGCTGGGCGTCAGCGTGCATGGCATGGGCCACAACATCGTGGCGCTGGCCAGCTTCCTCGGCGAGAACCTGGTCAAGGGCGCGCGCCTGATCAAGGAGCCGCGCCGGTTCCGTCTCACCGCCACCGTGGCGCAGATGGAACAGGTCGGGCTGGACGCGGTGCCGCTGGTGGCGCTGCTGTCGTACCTGGTCGGTGCGGTGATCGCCTTCCTCGGTTCGACGATCCTGCGCGACTTCGGCGCGGAGATCTACGTGGTGGAACTGGTCTCCATCGCCTTCCTGCGCGAGTTCGCGGTCCTGCTCACCGCCATCGTGCTGGCCGGCCGCACCGCCAGCGCCTTCACCGCGCAGATCGGCGCGATGAAGGCGCGCGAAGAAATCGACGCGATGAAAACGCTCGGCCTGGACCCGATCGATCTGCTGGTGCTGCCGCGCCTGGTGGCGCTGCTGATCACCCTGCCGCTGCTGACCTTCATCGCGATGGCCGCCGGTCTGGCCGGCGGCATTACCGTGGGCGCGTTCGACCTGGGCATTCCGCCGCAGATGTACATCGCGCGCATGCACGAGACGATGGAAGTGCGCAACATGCTGGTGGGCCTGTCCAAGGCGCCGGTGTTCGCGCTGGTGATCGGCCTGATCGGCTGCCTGGAAGGCCTGAAGGTGGAAGGCACCGCCCAGTCGGTCGGCGAGCGCACCACCTCCAGCGTGGTGCAGGCCATTTCCCTGGTGATCATCCTCGACGCGTTCGCCGCGTTGTGGTTCATGAAAATGGGTTGGTAAGCGATGCAGACCGACACTGCCCCGGCCACCGACGACACCACCTGCGACGACGCGGGCCTGGCCATCCGCGTGCGTGGGCTCACCAACCGCTTCGGCAGCCAGGTGGTGCACGACGGGCTGGACCTGGACGTGCGGCGCGGCGAGATCCTCGGCGTGGTCGGCGGCTCGGGCACCGGCAAGTCGGTGCTGATGCGCAGCATCCTGGGCCTGCGTACGCCCGACGAAGGCCGCATCGAGGTGCTCGGCGTGGATGCGCGCTCCGGTGATCCGGCCGACCGCCTGCACATCGAGCGCAACACCGGCGTGCTGTTCCAGGACGGCGCGCTGTTCTCCTCGCTGACCGTGGGCGAGAACGTGCAGGTGCCGCTGAAGGAGCACCATCGCGAACTGCCGGACCGCTGGCATTACGAACTGGCGCTGCTGAAGGTCAAACTGGCCGGTCTGCCCGCCGACGCGATCAACAAGCTGCCCTCGCAGCTGTCCGGCGGCATGCGCAAGCGCGCCGGTCTGGCCCGCGCGTTGGCGCTGGACCCGCCGCTGCTGTTCCTGGACGAACCCACCGCCGGGCTGGACCCGATCGGCGCGGCCGCCTTCGACCGCCTGATCAAAACCCTGCAGGAAGCACTGGGCCTGACCGTGTTCCTGATCACGCACGACCTGGACACGCTGTATGCCATCTGCGACCGGGTGGCGGTGCTGGCCGACCGCAAAGTGGTGGCCAACGCACCGCTGCACGAGATCGAGCAGCTGGACCATCCGTGGATCCAGGAATACTTCCACGGGCCGCGTGCCCGCGCCGCGCGCGCGGCCGTGCCGCCACCGCCCGATCGCGACGCGACGGCGACCACCCCCTGATGAACCGCACTTTTCCGGGTACCTGACGCATGGAAACCAAAGCCAACTACGTACTGATCGGCGCTTTCACCCTGGTGGTGGGACTGGCGCTGCTGGCGTTCGGCCTGTGGGCCGCCAAGTACTCCTCCGACCGTACCTGGACCGAATACCGGGTGGTGTTCCGCGAGGCAGTGACCGGCCTGTCGGTCGGCAGCCCGGTGCAGTACAACGGCATCGCGGTCGGCTCGATCACCGAACTGAACCTGGTGCCCGACGACCCGCGCCAGGTGGTGGCCCGGATCCGCCTGAACTCCAACACGCCGGTCAAGACCGACACCCGCGCCAAGCTGGCGATCACCAGCCTGACCGGGCCGTCGATCATCCAGCTCAGCGGCGGCACCCCGCAGGCGCAGCCGCTCACGGTGGTCAACAAGGACCCCGCGCCGATCATTCCGACCACCCCGTCGGCGCTGCAGAACATCACCGACGTGGCCAACCGCATCGTCGAACGCATGGACCAGGTGTTGAGCGACCGCAACGTGGCCAGCATCAACGCCACCCTGGCCAACCTGGAAACCATCAGCGGCGGCCTGGCCGACCGCGACCAGGGCACCCAGGCGCTGCTGCTCAGTGCGCGCGATGCCGCGCGCAGCCTGGACACCACGCTCAAGACCACCAACGGCACCATCCAGCGCCTGGACACCAATCTGGTGCAGCAGCTGCCGCCGATCCTGGACAAGCTGGAAACCACGCTGACCAAGCTGGATTCGGCCGCCGGCAACGCCGATTCGATCCTGGGCGAGAACCGCGCGGCGATCAACAGCTTCGCCAACGACGGCCTGGCCCAGCTCGGCCCGACCCTGACCGAGCTGCGCGGCCTGATCCGTGACCTGCGCCGGGTCAGCGACCGCCTCGACAACAATCCGGCACGCTATCTGCTGGGCCACGACGCGCCCAAGGAGTTCGAACCCAAATGAGCCGCCCGACCCTGCTCCGCACCCTGTTGCCCGTTGCCCTGATGACCCTGCTGGGCGGCTGCTCGCTGCTGGGCAGCAGCGAGCGCAGCGCCGTGACCATCTACTCGCCGGTGGTGCGCATCCAGCCCGATCCGGCCTGGCCGCGCGTGGACTGGCAGCTGATCCTGGTCAAGCCCACCGCCGCGCGCGTGGTCGACAGCCCGCGCATCAACGTACGCCCCTCGCCCTCCGAGCTGGAGGTGTACAAGGGCGTGAGCTGGGCGCAGCCGGCCACCGACATGGTCGATGACGCGCTGGTGCGCGGCTTCGAGGATTCCGGCCGGATCGGCGGCGTGGCCCGCGCCACCACCGGCATCCGCGCCGACTACAAACTGGCCCTGGACGTGCGCCGTTTCGAGGCCGACTACCGCGGCCAGGCCACCCCGACCGCCCTGCTGGAGATCAACGCCAAGCTGATCCACGTGGTCGACCAGCGGGTGGTGGCCGATCGCACCTTCCGCCAGGAGCGTCCGGTTGGCAGCACCGCGGTGGCCGACGTCGCCCAGGCCATCGAGCAGAGCCTGCAGGCGTTCACCACCGAGGTGGTGGGCTGGACGCTGACCACCGGCCAGGCCGACCACCAGCGGTAACCTCACGCGGTGCGCCATCGCCACGCGGCCAGCCCCGGCGCGTGGCCGTCAGGAAGGCGCGATCCAGCGGAAGGTCAGGTTGATGCGCTCGGCCAGCGGCCGTGTGCTTTTGGGCAATGCATGCTGGTAATGACGCTGGGTCTGCCCGCCCATCAGCAGCAGATCGCCGTGCCCCAGCGTCACCTCGGCCTTGCGGCCATGATCGTCGCGACGGCGCAGCAGAAAGCGCCGCTCGGCGCCCAGGCTCAGTGACGCGATCAACGGCGTGGGCCCCAGTTCGGCCTCGTTGTCGCTGTGCCAGCCCATGCCGTCGTCACCATCGCGGTAGCGGTTGAGCAGCACGCTGTTGAATCCGGTGCCGCACAGCGCGGCCAGCCGCTCGCTCAGCGGCAGCAGCGCCGCATGCCAGGGCGCCGGCACGAAGTCCGTGCCGGAGTAGCGGTAGCGCGCCGCCGGATCGCCCATCCAGCAGCTCAGCCGCGGCGAATCGACCTGGCGCCCGAACAGGCGGATGCGGTGAACCTCCCACGGCACCTCCTCGCGCAGTTGGCGCTGCAACGCATCGGCCTCCGGGGCGGCCAGCCAGTGGCGGTGCCAGTGCACCCGGGCATCGGGAAGGTGGAGATCCATGCACTCCCTCAGGGCCACCGCAGCGCCCGCGGACGGGACGCTGCGATGCACCTCCGGTTCGCTCAGGCCTGGACGAACGCCACGCCGGTTTTTTCCTTCAGTTCGTCCACGCCCACGCCAGGGGCGGCTTCCACGAGCACCAGGCCATCGTCGGTCACGTCGAACACGGCCAGGTCGGTGATGATGCGGTCGACCACGCCCACGCCGGTCAGCGGCAGGGTGCAGTCCGGCAGGATCTTGTGCTCGCCGTTCTTTGCGGTGTGCTCCATCAGCACCACCACGCGCTGCACGCCGGCCACCAGGTCCATCGCCCCGCCCATGCCCTTGACCATCTTGCCGGGCACCATCCAGTTGGCCAGGTCGCCCTTGTCGGTGACCTGCATCGCGCCGAGGATGGCCAGGTTGATGTGGCCGCCACGGATCATCGCGAAGCTGTCGTGGCTGCCGAAGTAGCTGGCACCGGCACGCGCGGTGACGGTCTGCTTGCCGGCATTGATCAGGTCGGCATCCACCTCGGCGTCGGTCGGGAACGGACCGATGCCGAGCAGGCCGTTCTCGGACTGCAGCCACACATCCACGCCGTCGGGAATATGGTTGGCGACCAGGGTCGGCAGGCCGATACCCAGGTTGACGTAGGCGCCATCGGTCAGTTCGCCGGCGGCGCGGGCCGCCATTTCATCGCGGGTCCATGCCATGTCAGTTGCCCTCCGCACGGATGGTGCGCTGTTCGATACGCTTCTCGGGATGCGGGTTGTGCACGATGCGGTGCACGTAGATGCCGGGCAGGTGGACCTGGTCCGGATCGATGCTGCCCACCGGCACCACCTCCTCCACTTCGACGATGCACAGCTTGCCGGCCATCGCACAGGCCGGGTTGAAATTGCGCGCGGTCTTGCGGAACACCAGGTTGCCGGCCTCGTCGGCCTTCCACGCCTTGACCAGCGCCACGTCGGCGCGCAGCGCGGTTTCCATCACGTAGTGCTTGCCGTCGAACTCGCGGGTTTCCTTGCCCTCGGCCACCACGGTGCCGTACCCGGTCGCGGTGAAGAACGCGGGAATGCCCGCACCACCGGCGCGCAGGCGCTCGGCCAGGGTGCCCTGCGGGTTGAACTCCAGTTCCAGCTCACCGGCCAGGAACTGCCGCTCGAACTCCTTGTTCTCGCCCACGTAGGACGAGATCATTTTCTGGATCTGGCGGGTTTCCAGCAGCTGGCCCAGGCCGAAGCCATCCACGCCGGCATTGTTGGAGATCACCGTCAGGCCCTTGGCCCCGGTGTCGCGCAGTGCGGCGATCAGCGCCTCGGGAATGCCGCACAGGCCGAAACCGCCGACCGCCAGGGTCTGGCCATCGGCGATCACGCCCTGCAGTGCCTCGGCAGCGCTGGCGTACTGCTTGCCGCGCCGCGTGGCGGTGTCTGGGGACTTGCTCATCTACGCCCTCACCTCGTTGATGTAAGGGCGCATTGTAGCGGTTGGACACTGTTTTCCCTGCCGCGCTGCAGCGCGTTCAGCGCGCGGGGAACTGCGCCATCACCTGCGCAAGGCCGTCCTGCCAGGACGGCAGAACCAGACCGAAATCGGCTTGCAGACGCGATACGTCCAGGTGCGAGTAGGCGGGCCGGGGCGCAGGCGTGGGGTACTCGGCAGTGGTGATCGCCTCCACGCGCGGCGCACGCGGCAGCACGCCACGGGCCACGGCGGCGGCGAAGATCGCCTCGGCAAAGCCGTGCCAGCTGGTCTCGCCCGTGGCGGTCAGGTGCCATGTGCCGGACAGGCCACCGGCAGGGTGCAGCGCGCGCGCGGTGACCTCGGCGATCAGCGCCGCCGGCGTGGGCGTACCGATCTGGTCGGCAACCACGCGCAGCACATCACGCTCGGCGCCCACGCGCAGCATGGTGCGCAGGAAGTTGGCGCCGTGCGGGGCGTACACCCAGGCGGTGCGGAAGATCAGGTGACGGCCGCCGGCGGCCCGGATGGCGTCCTCGCCGTCGCGCTTGGTCATCCCATACACGTTGAGCGGCGCGGTCGGGGCGTCCTCCCGGTACGGCACGCGCGAGCGCCCGTCGAACACGTAGTCGGTCGAGTAGTGCACCACGGGGACATCGTGCTGCGCGCACCAGCGCGCGATGGCCGCAGGGGCGTCGGTGTTGGCCCGGCGCGCGGCATCCGGTTCCTGCTCAGCCCGGTCGACGGCGGTATAGGCGGCCGCGTTGACCACCACCGAGGGCCGCAGGCGATCCAGCAACGACGGCAGCGATGCCGGCCGATCCAGATCGGCCACCTCGCAGACCGTCCCATCGGCGAGCCGCCCGCTGCGGGTGGTGGCGATCACCGGGCCCAGCGGCGCCAGCGCGCGCAGCAGTTCCCGCCCGAGCTGGCCATTGCCGCCCAGCACCAGCACGGTCATGCCACGTAGACCGGCAACCGGTCGGGGGCGATGTCCTTCAGGAACGGCGCCTGCTCATCCTTGGGCGACAACGACGGCGCGCTGACCGGCCAGTCCACGGCCAGATCGGCATCGTTCCAGCGGATCGCCGCATCGGCCTCTTTGACGTACACATCGGTGCACAGGTAATTGAACAACGCCATTTCGGACAACACGGCAAAGCCGTGGGCGAACCCCGGCGGTATCCACAGCTGACGACGGTTCTCGGCGCTGAGGATGAAGGCCTCCCAGCGCCCGAAGGTGGGCGACGCCCGGCGGATGTCGACCGCCACGTCGTACACCTCCCCCTGCAGCACGGTCACCAGCTTGCCCTGCGGTCGCGGCCACTGGTAGTGCAGGCCGCGCAGGACACCTCGTGAAGAAGAGGAGACGTTGCTCTGGACGAAACCGCCCGGAAGGTCGTGCGCGGCAAAGCGCTCGGCATTCCAGGTCTCGAAGAAAAACCCGCGGTCATCGCCGAACACACTCGGCTCGATTACCTTGCAGCCCGGCAGCAAGGTGTCGATGATTTTCACGGCACCGATCCTCGCTGCACCAGCTTGTGCAGGTACTGCCCGTAGCCGTTCTTGATCAATGGTGCCGCCAGCGCTTCCAGCTGCTCGGCATTGATCCAGCCCTGACCGAACGCGATTTCTTCCGGGCAGCACACCTGCAGGCCCTGTCGGGTCTGGATGGTCTCAATGAAGTTGGACGCCTCCAGCAACGACTGGTGCGTACCGGTGTCCAGCCACGCATAGCCACGACCGAGCGCTTCCAGGTGCAACTGGCCTTCGCGCAGGTAACGCTGGTTGAGGTCGGTGATCTCCAGCTCGCCGCGCGGCGACGGCTTGAGGTCGGCGGCGTAGTCGCTGGCATTGCCGTCGTAGAAGTACAGGCCGGTGACAGCGTAGTTCGAGCGCGGCTTCTCCGGCTTCTCGACCAGATCCACGACCTTGCCGGCGCTGTCGAACTCGGCCACACCATATCGTTCCGGGTCATTGACCCAGTAGCCGAAGACCGTCGCTCCGTGCTGCCGCGCGTCGGCGCTGCGCAGCATCTGCCCCAAGCCGTGGCCGTGGAAGATGTTGTCACCCAGCACCAGGCAGCTCGGCTTTCCACCGATGAAGTCGCGGCCGATCAGGTACGCCTGCGCCAGCCCGTCCGGGCTCGGCTGCACGGCGTACTCGATGTTCATGCCCCACTGCGAACCGTCGCCCAGCAATGCCTGGAACAAGGCCTGCTCATGCGGCGTGTTGATGATCAGCACGTCGCGTATCCCGGCCAGCATCAGCACGCTGAGCGGGTAGTAGATCATCGGCTTGTCGTACACCGGCAGCAGCTGTTTGCTGACGCCCTTGGTGATCGGATAGAGACGGGTGCCTGAGCCACCGGCGAGAATGATGCCCTTGCGTTGCGTCATGCGGTTGTCCTGTGTCTGGTGATCGCCGCCGGTCAGGCGGCGGTGCCGATGCGCTGCAGACGGTAGCTGCCGTCGAGCACGCCGTTGACCCATGCCTGGTTGTCCAGGTACCAGTCCACGGTGAAGGCGATACCCTGCTCGAAGGTGTACTTCGGCTCCCAGCCCAACTGATCCTTCAGCTTGGAGGCATCGATCGCATAGCGGCGGTCATGGCCCGGGCGGTCGGCCACGTAGGTGACCTGGCTGCTGCGCGGCTGGCCATCCTCGCGCGGACGACGTGCATCGAGCAGCGCGCAGATCGCATGCACCACCTCGATGTTCTCCTTCTCCGAATTGCCGCCCACGTTGTAGGTCTCGCCGACCTGGCCCTTGGCCAGCACGGTGCGGATCGCCTCGCAGTGGTCGGACACGAACAGCCAGTCGCGCACCTGCCTGCCGTCGCCGTACACCGGCAGGGGTTCGCCGGCCAGCGCCTTGGCGATCACCAGCGGGATGAGCTTCTCGGGGAAGTGGTACGGGCCGTAATTGTTGGAGCAGTTGGTGGTCAGCACCGGCAACCCGTAGGTGTGGTGGAACGCACGCACCAGGTGGTCCGAGGCCGCCTTGGACGCCGAGTACGGCGAGTTCGGGGCATACGGAGTGGTTTCGCTGAACTTCCCGGTCTCGCCCAGGGTGCCGTACACCTCATCGGTGGACACGTGCAGGAAGCGGAACGCCGCGCCCTGCTCTGCCGGCAGCGCCTTCCAGTAGTCGCGTACCGCCTCAAGCAACCCCAGCGTGCCGACCACGTTGGTCTGGATGAATGCGCCAGGACCGTCGATGGAACGATCCACGTGGCTTTCGGCCGCGAAATTCAGCACCGCGTCGGGCTGATGCTCGGCCAGCAGGCGGGCAACCAGCGCCTGGTCGCCGATGTCACCTTCGACGAACAGATGGTTGGCATTGCCCTCCAGCGAGGACAGGGTCTTCAGGTTGCCCGCGTAGGTCAGCGCATCAAGATTGATGACGCGCACGCCTTTGGCGACCGCCTCCAGTACAAAATTACCGCCAATGAAGCCGGCTCCGCCGGTTACAAGCCAAGTGGGCACTACCCGTTCTCCTGTTCGGTTACGTCCCGGGCGGGTAGGTGGGCCGCCCCGGCACAGCGGCACAGCATACATTGCACCCGCCTTCACGACTGCCTGCCGCAGGTGAACGCCAGCGGCACGCGCCGCTTTTTCTGCTGCATTGCGGCATCACCATACGCATTCGCATGGTGCCGCGCAGGCAGTTAGAATCCAGGTCCCACCCCCGAACCGGTTGCTGTTCCAAGGACCGGACGTTCCCCCGTTATTGAAGGATCCCGCACCAGATGAAAATCCTCGTCGCGTACAAGCGCGTGGTGGACTACAACGTCCGCATTCAGGTCAAGCCGGACGGTTCCGGCGTGGTCACCGATGGCGTCAAGCTGTCGCCCAACCCCTTTGACGAGATCGCCTTGGAAGAAGCGCTGCGCCTGCGCGACAAGGGCATCGCCACCGAGGTCGTGGTTGCCACCATCGCACCGGCCGACGCCCAGGCCCACCTCCGCAACGGTCTGGCGATGGGTGCCAACCGGGCCATCCACGTGGTCACCGACCAGGCCATCCAGCCGCTGACCGCCGCACGCACCCTGCTCAAGCTGGTCGAAAAGGAACAGCCGGACCTGGTCATCCTGGGCAAGCAGGCGATCGACGACGACGCCAACCAGACCGGCCAGATGCTGGCCACGCTGTGGGGCCGCCCGCAGGCGACCTTCGCCAGCAAGCTGGACATCGCCGACGGCAAGGCCACGGTCATCCGTGAAGTCGACGCCGGCCTGGAAACGCTGGAAGTGGACCTGCCGGCCGTGGTCACCACCGACCTGCGCCTGAACGAGCCGCGCTTCATCAAGCTGCCCGACATCATGAAGGCCAAGGCCAAGCCGCTGGAGACCCTGCAGCTGGCCGATCTGGGCGTGGAAGCGGCCGATACCTTCAGCACCACCCACTACGCCGCGCCGGTCAAGCGCAGCAAGGGCGTGATGGTCAAGGACGCGGCCGAACTGGTCGCCGCACTCAAGCAGAAGGGGTTGCTGTAATGACCAAGATCCTCGTTGTTGCCGAACACCATGACGGCAAGCTCAACGCCGCCACCGCCAAAACCGTCAGCGCCGCAGCCGCCATCAGCGGCGCCAGCATCGACGTGCTGGTGCTGGCTGCCGACCCGGCCGCCGTGGCCGCCCAGGCCGCCGAACTGGCAGGCGTGGCCAAGGTGCTGACCGTGGCCAACGCCGCCAACGCCCAGGCCCTGGCCCAGGTGCTCGCGCCGCAGATCGCACAGCTGGCCAAGGGCTACACGCATGTGTTCGGGCCCTCGACCACCTTCGGCAAGGACCTGATGCCGTGCGTGGCCGCCCTGCTCGGCGTCAACCAGGTCTCCGACCTGATGACCGTCGAAGGCAGCCACAGCTTCAAGCGCCCGATCTACGCCGGCAACGCGATCATCACCGTGGACGTGCCGGCCGACCAGATCGTGGTCGCCACCGTGCGCGCGGCGTCCTGGCCGGAAGCGGCCAAGGGCGGCAGTGCCGCCGTTGAAGCGGCCAGCGTGGACGCGGCCCTGCCGACCCACACCCGCTTCATCGGCCTGGCCGCCGGTGCCACCGACCGTCCGGACCTGCAGAGCGCCAAGCGCGTGGTCTCCGGCGGCCGTGGTGTCGGCTCGGAAGAGAACTTCAAGATCATCTTCCAGCTGGCCGACAAGCTCGGCGCCGCCGTCGGCGCCTCGCGCGCGGCGGTCGATGCCGGCTACGTGCCCAGCGACCTGCAGGTCGGCCAGACCGGCAAGATCATCTCGCCGGAGCTGTACGTGGCCGTGGGCATCAGTGGCGCCATCCAGCACCTGACCGGCATCAAGGATGCAGGCACCATCGTGGCCATCAACAAGGACCCGGATTCGCCGATCTTCGAGATCGCCGACATCGGCCTGGTCGGGGACCTGTTCACGTTGCTGCCGGAGCTGGAAGCCGCGCTGTAAGCGCTGCGTGACGCCTGGGCCGCGCAACCTGCCGTTGCGCGGCCCTTGTGCCATCTGGCCTTGGAAGGCCCCTCCGCTCGAAAAAGCGACCCGTTCCCCAGAACGCTGTCGCTATAATCGGCGGTCACCCCCGTAAGGACTGCATTGATGACGCTCCCCTGTTTCAAGGCATACGACATCCGCGGCCGCGTTCCGGAAGAACTGGACGTTGCCCTCGCCGAGCGCATTGGCGCCGGCACCGCGTCCCTGCTGGGACCGGGGCCTGTCGTCCTGGGACGCGACATCCGCCTGAGCAGCCCGGAGCTGCAGGCGGCCCTGGAAAAGGGATTCACGGCCTCCGGCCGCGATGTGATCGACATTGGGCTGTGCGGTACCGAGGAGGTCTATTTCCAGACCTTCCACCGCCAGGCCGCCGGCGGGGTGATGGTCACTGCCAGCCACAACCCGATGGGCTACAACGGCATGAAGCTGGTTCGTGAACACGCGCGCCCGATCAGCGGCGACACCGGCCTGTTCGACGTACGCGATTTTGCCGCCGGCGATGCACCTTTGCCCTCGGGGGAGGGTGTGGTGCGCAGCGATACCGACAAGACCGCCTACATCCAGCACCTGCTGGGCTATGTCGATGTGACCGCACTCAAGCCGCTGAAGATCGTGGTCAACGCCGGCAACGGCGGCGCCGGTGTGGTGATCGACGAACTGGCACCGCACCTGCCGTTCGACTTCATCCGCATCCAGCATGAGCCCGACGGCACGTTCCCGAACGGCATCCCCAACCCGCTGCTGCCGGAAAACCGCGCCGCCACGGCCGATGCGGTGCGCGCCCACGGGGCCGATTTCGGCATCGCCTGGGACGGCGATTTCGACCGTTGCTTCTTCTTCGACAGCGCCGGCTCGTTCATCGAGGGCTACTACCTGGTCGGTCTGCTGGCCGTGGCGCTGCTCAAGCGCCGGCCGGGCGGCAAGGTCATCCACGACCCGCGCCTGACCTGGAACACCGTCGAAATGGTCGAGCAGGCCGGCGGCGTGCCGATCATGAGCAAGACCGGCCACGCGTTCATCAAGGAGCGCATGCGCGCCGAAGATGCCATCTACGGCGGCGAGATGAGCGCGCACCATTATTTCCGCGATTTCGCCTACTGCGACTCGGGCATGATCCCGTGGCTGTTGATCGCCGAACTGGTCTCGCAGACCAGCACGTCGCTCGGGGACCTGGTCGCCGACCGCATGAAGGCTTTCCCCTGCAGCGGCGAGATCAACTTCCGCGTCGATGACGCCAAGGCCACAACGGCCCGTGTGTTGGCCCACTATGCCGACCAGGCACCCGAGCTGGACCACACCGATGGCGTCAGCGTCGAATTCGCCACCTGGCGTTTCAACCTGCGCAGCTCCAATACCGAACCCCTTCTCCGGCTGAACGTCGAGACCCGTGGCGATGCCGCGCTGCTGCGCGCCCGGACCGAAGAGCTCACCGCTCTGATCGGCGGACAAGCCCCCCAACACTGATTCAGGACGATCTTCATGTTGCCCATTCTCCCCGTCATCCTTTCCGGTGGTTCCGGTACCCGCCTGTGGCCGCTGTCGCGCGAGGCATACCCGAAACAGTTCCTGCCGCTGGTGGGCGATGTCACGATGCTGCAGGCCACCTGGAACCGCGTGGCCGCCATTGCCGGCAGGGCGCCGATCGTGGTGGCCAACCAGGAACACCGCTTCATGGCCGCCGAACAGCTGCGCGAATGCAGCGTGGTGCCGCAGGCGCTGATTCTCGAGCCGATGGGGCGTAACACCGCGCCGGCGATCGCCATCGCCGCGCTGCAGGCACTGGCTGGCGGTGAAGACGCGCTGCTGCTGGTGCTGCCGTCCGATCATGTGGTCCGCAACGATGCCGCCTTCCACGCGGCGGTCAAGCAGGCGGCCGTGGCGGCCGATGCCGGCAAGCTGGTCACCTTCGGCATCGTGCCCACCGCACCGGAAACCGGCTACGGGTACATCAAGGCCCACGCCGGCGAAGGCGTGCGCGGCGTCGACCGCTTCGTCGAGAAGCCGAACCTGGAAACCGCCCAGCAGTACGTCAGCTCCGGCGAGTACTACTGGAACAGCGGCATGTTCCTGTTCAAGGCATCCCGTTATCTGCAGGAGCTCGAAGCACTGCAGCCGGCCATGCTTGCTGCCTGCCGCGCCGCACTGGACAAGGCTTCGCGCGACAGCGACTTCATCCGCCTGGACGCCGAAGCGTTCGCGGCCAGCCCCAACGATTCGATCGACTACGCGGTGATGGAAAAGACCGCCGATGCCTCCGTGGTTCCGCTGGATGCCGGCTGGAATGACGTGGGCTCCTGGTCGGCGCTGTGGGACGTGTCCGACAAGGACGCCGACGGCAATGCCTGCCACGGCGACGTCATCGCGCTGGACTGCCGCAACAGCTACGCCTACGGCACCCGCCTGATCGCGATGGTCGGGCTGGAAGATGTGGTGGTCGTGGAGACCGACGATGCCGTGTTCGTGGGCCACAAGGACCGCGTGCAGGACGTCAAGGAAATCGTCGGCCAGATCAAGCGCGACGGCCGCAGCGAAGCCGCTGCGCACCGCAAGGTCTACCGCCCGTGGGGTGCGTACGACTCCATCGACAACGGCGCCCGTTTCCAGGTCAAGCGCATCACCGTCAAGCCCGGCGCCACGCTGAGCCTGCAGATGCACCACCACCGCGCCGAGCATTGGATCGTGGTCAGCGGCACTGCCGAGGTCACCCGCGGCGACGACGTGATCCTGCTCACCGAGAACCAGAGCACCTATATCCCGCTCGGCGTGACCCACCGCCTCAAGAATCCGGGCAAGCTGCCGCTGGAGCTGATCGAGGTGCAGTCGGGCAGCTATCTCGGCGAGGACGACATCGTGCGGTTCGAAGACCAGTACGGCCGCGCCCAGTAAGGCTATCGCCCGCCCCTTTCCTCTTTTCTTGCAGCGAACATCCATGACCACCCAGATTCCCGTCAACTCCCTGTCACGGCATATCGCCCCCCTGCAGGAGCAGTTGGGCGCCATCGCGGCACAGATCATCGCCAGCGGCTATTACGTGCTTGGCCCGAACGTCAAGGCCTTCGAGCAGGAGTTCGCCGCCTACTGCGGTGCAGCGCACTGCGTCAGCGTCGCCAACGGCACCGATGCCCTGGAACTGTCCCTGCGCGCGCTGGGCGTGACCGAAGGCGATACGGTGGGCGTGGTTGCCAACGCGGCGATGTACGGCACCTCGGCGGTCCTGGCCTGCGGTGGCACCCCGCTGTTCATCGATACAGAGGCCGCCACCGGCGTGATGTCAGTGACGGCACTGCAGGCAGCGCTGGATGCCGGCGCCGCCCCGAAGGCGGTCATCGTCACGCACCTGTATGGCCAGCTGGCTGATATCGCCGCGATCGTGGCCCTGTGCCACGGCCGTGGCATCAAAGTGCTTGAAGACTGCGCCCAGGCACATGGCGCCATTCGCAACCAGACGCGCGCCGGCAGCTTCGGCGACATCGCCAGCTTCAGCTTCTACCCGACCAAGAATCTGGGTGCGCTGGGCGACGGCGGCGCGATTGTCAGCAACGACGCTGCACTGGCCCAGACCGCCGCACAGCTGCGTCAGTACGGCTGGTCGGCCAAGTACACCAACAGCCTGCGCGGTGGTCGCAACAGCCGTTTGGATGAAATCCAGGCCGCCATGTTGCGCGTGATGCTGCCGCACCTGGACGCATGGAATGCTCGTCGTCGCGAGATCGCCAACCGCTATGCCGCCGGCATCCGCAATCCGCGGATCCAGGTCGCCGCGCCGGTCGGCGAGGACAACGTGGCACACCTGTATGTGGTGCGCACCGATGACCGTGATGCACTGCGCAGCCACCTGCAGGCGGCCGGGGTGCAGACCGAAATCCACTATCCGCTGTGCGACCACCGCCAGCCGTGCCATGCCGGCGCGTTCGACACCGTGCAGTTGCCCGCCACCGAAGCAGACGCCGAGCGCGTGCTTACCCTGCCCTGCTTCCCGGAACTGACCGACGAAGAAGCCGATCAGGTCATCGCCGCATGCAACCGGTTCTGAGCCCCAGCGTGCCATCGCTTGCGCTTGTCGTCCCGATCTACCGCAACGAGGGTTCGATCGACGACCTGCTGCAGGCCGTCGATCACATCTCCCGCTCGGTGGACGGCGACTTCGAGGCCATTTTCGTCGTCGACGGCAGTCCCGACCGTAGCCATGCGCTGCTGCGCGAGAAGTTGCCGGGCTGCGCGTTCCGTTCGCAACTGGTCAACCTCACCCGCAATTTCGGCGCGTTCCCCGCGATCCGCACCGGCCTGCAGCAGAGCCAGGCCGACGTGACTGCGGTCATGGCGGCCGATCTGCAGGAGCCGCCGGAACTGGTGATCAACTTCTGGAAGCGCTACGCCGCCGAGCACTACGATGTTGCGTTCGGCATCCGCGAGGCGCGGCAGGATCCGATGGGCTCCAAGCTCGCGTCCACGGCCTTCTGGGCGCTGTATCGCCGGTTGGTCATCAAGGATATTCCCAAGGGTGGTGTGGACATCTTCGCGGTGAGCGCGGATTTCCGCGAACGGCTGCTGCTGCTCAACGAATCGCATTCCAGCCTGCTGGCGCAGTTGTTCTGGCTCGGTGGCAAGCGGGAGTTCGTCCCGTATCAACGCCGCGAGCGCCAGCACGGCAAGAGTGCGTGGACGCTGAGCAAGAAGCTGCGCTACCTGTCCGACAGTGTGTTTGCCTTCACCGACCTGCCGGTACGCATGCTCACTGCGCTGGGCCTGCTGGCCCTGGTGTTCACCGTGCTGCTCGGCGTACTGGTGGTGGCAGCCAAGTTGTCCGGCCTGGTCACCGTGCCCGGCTATGCCGGCACCATCCTGACGGTCCTGTTCTTCGGGGCCCTCAACTCCCTCGGCCTCGGCATCGTCGGCACCTACGCCTGGCATGCGTTCGAGAACACCAAGGCGCGTCCCCTGTCGATCAAGCAATCGGTCGAGACCTTCGAGAAGGAAGTCAAGTGAGTCATTTCGTTCATCCCAACGCCCTGTGCGAGAGCGACCAGATCGGCGACGGCACCCGGATCTGGGCATTCGCCCATGTACTGCCCGGCGCGCGCCTGGGCAGCGACTGCAACATCTGCGACGGCGTGTTCGTCGAATCGGACGTCGTGGTCGGTGATCGTGTCACCATCAAGTGCGGTGTCCAGCTGTGGAACGGCGTGCGCCTGGGCGACGACGTGTTTGTCGGCCCCAATGCCACCTTCACCAACGACCTGTTCCCGCGCAGCAAGGTCTACCCCGACCAGTTCCTGGGGACCGTGGTGGAAGCCGGCGCCTCGATCGGCGCCAACGCCACGATCCTGGCCGGCACCACCATTGGCAGCGGCGCGATGATCGGCGCCGGCGCAGTGGTGACCCGTTCGGTGCCGCCGAATGCGATCGTGATCGGCAATCCCGCACGCATCGTCGGTTACGTCAGCGACAAGGACGGCGCCGCGCACGCCCCCCAGATCAACGCACCGCAGGGTATCGCCGAGACCGCGGTGCCGGGCGTCAAGCTGTACACCATGCCGAGCTACGTGGACATCCGCGGCTCGTTGTCGGTCGGCGATTTCGATTCTTTCCTGCCGTTCGCAGCCAAGCGCTACTTCCTCGTGTATGGCGTGCCGACCCAGGAAACGCGTGGCGAGCACGCGCACAAGCGTTGCCACCAGTTCCTGGTCTGCGTGTCGGGGTCGGTACGGGTACTGGCCGATGACGGCACCCGCCGCATCGATGTCGAGCTGAGTTCGCCCAGCCAGGGCATCCACCTGCCGCCGATGATCTGGGGTACGCAGTACAAGTATTCCAAGGATGCCGTGCTGCTGGTGTTCGCTTCCGAGCCCTACGATTCGGACGAGTACATCCGCGACTACGCCAGCTTCAAGTCGCTGGCACATGCCGCAGGTTGATGCCGGCGCCCCCGGCGGCCTGCCGACCGGACCGCAACGCCCGCCGCTGCACGTGCTGGCGCTGCGTTTTCTGGTCGGCGGTGCGCTCAACACGGGTGCGACCCTGGTGCTCTATTGGGTGCTGCTGCGGTTCGTCCATTACCAGGCGGCCTACCTGATCAGCTACTGCGCCGGCATCGTGCTCAGTTACGCCTTGAACACGCGCTATGTGTTCAAGGCGCGGCACAGCTGGCTGAAGTTCGCGGCGTTCCCGCTGATCTACGCGGTGGTGTATGTCATGGGCGCACTCACACTGAAGGTGACTGTCGGTTACCTGCATGTACCCGCGGCGCTGGGGCCCATCATTTCCATCGTCGTCACGCTTCCCGTTTCCTTCCTGCTGACCCGGGCGCTGCTGCAGCGCCCGGATCGCTAATCGCACCGCAGACCCGGTTTCCACCTGGTCCGCCCGGCATCGAGTCCGTCCATGAGTCTGAACAGTCCTTCTTCCCTACCCATCGCGCTGCTCCGTCGTTGGGGCTTCCTGGTCCTGCCCTGCGCGGTCATGGTCGCGCTGCTGTGGCTGCCCTTCGGCTTCAGCATCACCGGCCTGATCGAGGAATGGGACGTACTTGCCCTGTTCACGCTGCGTGACCCATTCATCTGGGTCAGCCCGGATGGACCGTTGACCGCGCATCGCCTGCGTCCGCTGACGGTGGCACCGCACGCGATCGGTTATCTGCTCGACCCGAACTCGTTCGCCTACTGGCACGTGCTGCTGATCGGCTCGCTGATGCTGAAGGGCATCGGCGCAAGCCTCATGGGCTGGTGGCTGACCCGCTCCCGCCGCTGGGCGGCGGTACTCGGCCTGCTGGTGGTGTTCTACCCCGCCGATACGATGCAGCTGTCGTTCCGCTCCTTCCACATCGACTGGTCGATCTCCCTGTCCCTGCTCGGCGTGGCGCTCTGCGCCTACGCCTACACGCTGCAGAAGACGTGGCAGCGTGCGCTGGCGATGGTGTTGGCCGTGCCGTGCGCGGTGCTGGCCACCTTCGCCTACGAGGCCGCCCTGACCTTCGTGGTCGTCCCGCTGCTGTTGCTGTACGCGCGCTTCGGCGTACGTGGTGCCCTGGCCAAGGTCAACGGTCACCGGGTGGTCAGCGCCGCCTGGATTGTTGGCATTCTGATCAACATCGGCTATGTGCTGTACGCCAAGGGCAGCGGCGATACCTACCAGGCTGCCCTGATGGGGCCGTCGGTGCAGATCGACGTCGTCGACCGCCTGCAACGCGTCGGCGGCATTGGCTTCGGCCGCGCCCTGGTCGGTGCCTGGCTCGACGCCACAGCCATTACCTGGTTCGAGTACCGCACGCACCTGTATCTTGCGCTCTCCACGTGCCTGGTCGGTGTCGCGGTGTGGCGCAGCAGCCGCGCGCTGCCCGGTGAGAACCCCACCGCCGATATCGTCGCCCCCTCCACATCGCTGGTACGCATGGCGGTGGCGGGTCTGGTGATGATCGGTCTGGGGTACCTGCCGTTCGCCGCCTCGCTGCCCCACCTGCAGATCTCCCAGCGGACCTTCCTGGGCGCCGCGCCGGGCGCCGCCCTGGTCTGCGTCGCCGTGCTCGTCGCCTTCACCCGCCGCAGCTGGGGCCTGGGCGTGGTCCTGACCGCCAGCGCGTTGATCGTGGCCTTCGCGGCACAGATGTTCCAGTTCGACCACTACCGCCGCCTGTCGGTCGCCCAGCAGACGCTCCTGGGCGACATCGTCTCCAATGCGCCACCGTTCAAGCTCGACCAGACCCTGGTGATCGTGGACAAGCGTGATCAGCTCAACGATGTCTGGATGGTCCGTGAGGGCATGGTGATGGCGCTGACCTATCTGTATGACCGGCCCATCGAGCGCCCGGTGATCTGCAGCCCGTCCGGCAATGTCTGGCAGTTCCCCAACGCGGAAGGCCGCCTGGGCACCTGCGAGGAGACCGAAACCGGCTGGACCTTGACCGAAGCGCCGTTGGTCAGCGCCCCCGACAAGGAACCGCGGACCCTGAAGGTGAACCGCGAGAAGACGGTGGTTGTCACCCTGGAAGCCGATGGAACCACCACCTCCAGCGCGTCCCAGGAAGACCTGGTGGCCTACCGGCGCATGCTGGAGACCGGCCATGCGCCGCTCGCCGAGCGCTACCGTCACATCCTGCGCCCGAGCGCATGGCCGCTGGCGTTCGACCAGTTCCGCACCGCGCGTTCGAGCGACCGCTTCCGCTGGGACTTCGGCCGCTGGTGGAGCATGGAAGAGCCGACCCGAGGCGCTGGCTGGGCGGCCGGTGGCTGGACGATCAACGGCCACAAAGTGCCGGTCTGGCGCTCGGTCGCATGGAAGATCCAACCAGAAGCCACGCTGCAGTTCGACCTGCTCCCAGGCCCGCGCCCGTATACGCTGACCGCGCGGATCCTGCAGCTGGTGCCACCGACCACCCCCGAGTCCATCAAGCTGCGCGTCAACGACCGGTTGATCGCAGTGCAGTGGAAGGACCCGACCACCCTGAGCGCGGACGTCCCGGCCGATGCCCTCAGGATCGGCACCAATGTGATCGCCTTCGACAGCCCGGTGTCCAAGGATGCCACGCCCCTGAGCTTCCTCGTCGACTGGGTGACGCTGGACCCTGAGGAACCCTCTCCCGCCCGGTGAGCAGTGGCTGTATCATTCGCTCAGTTGTATGTCCACCTTTCCACGTACCGGAAGGATTGCCGTCGACGGATCCGACCACCCCAATCCAACAGCTCATCGAGCATTTCATGAATACACAGTACCGCAGGATTGCATTCCCCCTGATTCTGGCCTCCACCTTTGCACTGGCGGCCTGCTCCTCCAATGAAAGCGAAACGCCGGCTGCAGCCGAACAGGCGGCTCCGGCGGCCGCTCCGGCGAACCAGAACAAGCCGCTGACCCAGGAAGAGGTGGCGATCGCCATTGAGCAGGTGGGTCAGACCACCTACAACGCGGCCGAAGACACCGTGACGGTGGCCTTCAAGGTCACCAACAACGGCAAGGTCGCGCTGCCCGCCAACGGCACCCAGATCGTGTCTGCTGGCGTGCTGCAGCTGGTTCCGGATCCCGCTACGCCGGAAGGCAAGCGTGGCCAGGATATCGGCCGCGCACTGCTTACCGGCGACCTGCAGGTGGGTCAGTCCCAGGAGATGAAGGCATCCGTTCCGGCCGAGCTGCTGGTGGGCAACAAGCTGCAGGTTGAACTGCTGCAGGAAGGTGTGGCGTGGTTCGGCTTCAACTTCCAGCAGCCGGTGCTGGTGCTGGGTCCGTTCGCCCGCTGTGCGGACGGCAAGGGCCTGTGCGACGACAAGGGTGCGCCGCTCGCGGCTACCGCCCCGTAATTGCGGTCAGTGTAAAAAAACGCCCCGGCAGCGCGACGCGCTCCGGGGCGTTTTCATTGGTGGGCCCGCGCCGCTGGCGCGCGCCCTGCCTGGGGTCAGCCTTCAAGCATCCATTGCAGGGTTTCACGCAGCGGGCGGAACGCAATTCCCCCGGTCAACGCCGTGAAGCGCGCATTGGAGCCTGCAAGCCGGTCCACGTCGTGGCTGCGGATCAGACCCGAGTCGCTTTCAATGGCGAAATCCAGGCCCGACAGCTCACTGACAGTGTCGATGACCGTGCGCAGCGAGGTCGATACGCCGCTGCAGATGTTGACCACATCGCCGCGACAGCGCTGCTGGATCAACATGCCATAGCAATGGACCAGGTCGCGGACGTCGGTGAAATCCCGCTCCACGTCCAAGTTGCCAAGCCGCAGGTCGGTGCTGCCGCGACGCGCATGATCGATGACCTTGGCGACGAAGAACGAGGGCGACTGGCCGACACCGGTGTAGTTGAACGGACGGGTTACCATGATCGGCAATCGGTCCATGTACAGGTGGGCCACATGCTCGCTGGCGACCTTGCTGATGGCGTAATCGTTGAACGGCGCCATCGGCGACTGCTCGCTGAGCAGCTCACTGGACGAAGCACCGTAGACATGCGCGCTGCTGGGCAGCACCACGCTGTGCAGAGGCGTCTCCAGCTCGACCAGCGCGTCCAGCAGATTGCGCGTGCCCATGATGTTGGCCTGGTAGATCGCCGAAACGTCGCGATGGGCGACGTGCGAGACCCCCGCCAGGTGAATCACGACCTGGGGCTGGATGCAGGCCAACGCCGCAGCCAGTGCATCGCGGTCCAGGATGTCGGCGATGACGTGGTCGCGCCCTGCGATCGGGCTGCGGCTGATTCCCTGTACCTGGTAGCCAAGCCGTTCCAGCTCGGCGGCCATGTAAGGGCCCGTGAATCCCTCGATTCCGGTTATCGCTGCGATGGGCTTCATGGGAGAGTTCCGTTGAGGTTCGACTGCCTAGGTGGAACCGCGGTGGACGGGCCGTCATCCCGGCCCGCCCCACGCGATTGGACGATTAAGCAACGACTTCGCAGGTCAGAACGATGCGCCGGCCTCGTTACGGCGCAGGTCGGCAGCCACCATCATCTCGCACAGCTCTTCCAGCGTGGTCGACGGTTCCCAGCCCAGCTCGCGCTTGGCCTTTTCCGGGTTGCCGATCAGCAGGTCCACTTCGGCCGGACGGTGGAACTTCGGGTTGATCTTGACCAGGGTCTTGCCTGAGGCGCTGCAGGTACCCACTTCGTCCAGACCGGTGCCGTTCCAGGCCAGGTCCACGCCGATGGCCTTGAACGCCATCGTGACGAAGTCGCGCACGGTCTCGGTCCGGTTGGTGGCCAGCACGTAGGTGTCCGGCTTGTCGGCCTGCAGCATCCGCCACATGCCTTCCACGTACTCCTTGGCAAAGCCCCAGTCGCGCTTGGCATCCAGGTTGCCCAATTCCAGCACGTCCAGTTTGCCCAGCTTGATCTTGGCCACCGAGTCGGTGATCTTGCGGGTCACGAACTCACGGCCGCGCAGCGGGGACTCGTGGTTGAACAGGATGCCGCTGGACGCGAACATGTCGTAGGACTCGCGGTAGTTCACCGTCATCCAGTGCGCGTAGAGCTTGGCCACGCCGTACGGGCTGCGCGGGTAGAACTGGGTCTGCTCGGTCTGCGGAACCTGCTGGACCAGACCGAACATTTCCGAGGTCGATGCCTGGTAGAAGCGGATCTTCGGATTGACTGCACGGATGGCTTCGAGCAGGTTCAGTGCGCCCAGCGCAGTGATCTGCGCGGTCAGCACGGGCTGGTCGAAGGACACGCCCACGAAGCTCTGCGCGGCCAGGTTGTAGACCTCGGTTGCCTCGCTTTCCTGCAGCAGGCGGATCGACGAGCCCAGATCCTGCAGGTCGTGTTCGACCAGATGCAGATTCGGGTGCTTCTCGATGCCGAGCTCTTCAATACGCCAGAAGTTGACCGAGCTGGTGCGGCGGTAAGTGCCGTAGACCTTGTAGCCCTTTTCAAGGAGCAACTGCGCCAGGTAAGCGCCGTCCTGGCCGGAAATACCGGTGATAACTGCAGATTTCATGGTTTTCATTCCTGGGTGATGAGGTGAAGTGAAGGTCGGCGCGACGCTCACAGGGCAAACATGCGATCCAGCGCTTCAGCGACCCTGCCGGCGGCGGGGCTGCTGCCCGGGATGCCCATCCGGCCAAGTTCGCGGCCCAGCGCCTTGCTGGTCAGCAGGTAGGGCTCGCAGGCGATGAACTCGGGAATGAGCTGATCCAGGCCGGTGGCATAGTGTTTGGCGGAGAACTCGCCGTGCGCCCATGCGCGGGCGCGGGCGCCCATCTGCCGACCTTCGGCACGATGGCGGTCGATGTACTGAAGCTGCGCCAGCAGCTCCTCTTCGCAATCACCCTGCGGGATCTTGAGTACGTACTCGTCGGGCAGATCGGCATAGAAGCCTGCGTTGGACACGATCACCGGCACGCCAGACTGCATACCTTCCACCGCCGAGGCAGAGGCGCCCTCCAGCGCCGGATCGCGCAGGCAGCAGATGGCATCTGCCTCGGCCATGCCCTCGATCAGGCGTTCGTCGCTGACGCGGCCTTCCAGGGTCAGACCCAGGAAACCGACCTCGGCGCAGATCGCCTCAAGGCGCCTGCGTTCCTGATCGCCCACGCCGCCGAGCACGTGGTACTCGGTGCGTGCCGCCAGTTCCGGGTCGCGTACCAATGCTCGCACGACCTTGTCCACGCACTTGTTCGGATTGACCACGCCCAGCGTACACAAGCGCAGGCGCGAGCGGTCCTCGACCGGCGCACGGCGATCCTGCGGCACGTCCGGCGCCGGATAGGCAAGCGACAGCTTGTGCACTGGCCCCGGGCAGCGTGCCTGGACCTTGGCGCGGTAGAACTCGGAGTGGATGATGCAGCCGAGCAGGTCGGAGACTGCCCACTGCGTCATCGGGAAGTGCTCGGCAGCCACGGTCATGATGGTTTCGCTGGTGGCCGCAGCGCACAGCTCCCCCGCTTCCTGGCCGTAGAGCCCCTGGATCACGCGCGGGGCATCCTGCGGACGCCCTTCGGCCTTCAGTCGATCCCAGAACAGGTTGAGCACGAACCAGTCATGCATCACGCCGACGAACGGACGCTTGCGCGCCAGCTCGAAGATGCCACCGTGGAATCCGTAGTGGTCGCCGATATTGGCAAACACCAGATCGGCGGTACGCAGCCACTCCTCTTCCATCGCACTGCCCGGCACGAGCACCACGGGATCGGGCAGAGAGGCGTTGAGTGCGGCCTCGCCGGTTTCAGTGCGGTAGATCGCCACATCGTGGCCAAGCGCGCGCAGTTCGGCGACGACGTGGCTGCTGAAACGTGCGATCGCCGAAGGACCGCAGTAGGGGCCGGCCCAGATAAGCTTCATCGGGTGAGTTTCTCCACCGTTGTGGCCCAGTTGATGTCCAGGCTGGTCCAGCTTTCATAGGCGCTCTGCCCACGTTCGAGCGTCACCGCCCGCGTGGCGAAGGCCTGCGTCAATGCCGCAGCGATCTGCGCGGTATCGTCGGCGCAGACCCAACCGTTGACGCCATCCTTGATCAACTCGGTCAGATCGCCCGAATCGTCCACCGTGATCACGGCCTTGCGGGCCTGGCAGGCTTCCATCGTGACGTAACCGAAGGAGTCCTCGGCCATCGGCAGGTAGGCGCAGGCCAGCGCACCGTTGACGTAGTCGGCGATGGTCTGGCGCGGATGGAAGCCGATATCCAGCTTCACCCGGCCCTGCAGTCCATGCGCTTCGACCAGCGCACGCAGGCGGTCGGCGTCCTCGGGCGTGTCGGCCGGGCCGGCCACGATCAGCTTGACCGGTGCCTTGGTCAGCGCCATCGCCTCGATCAGGCGGTGCTGGCGCTTGCCGGCGTTGATGCGACCACCGGCGAAGATGTAATCGCCATGCGGACCGCCGGTGAACAGCTCGGTGTCGTTCAAGGGTGCGCGCAGAAGCTCGGACGGAATGCCGTTGTAGTGCATCAGGCGATCCTGCACCGTGCGGCCAACGGCATACACGCCACGGCCGAGGGAGAAGGCATCGTTGTCGGCCTCGGTGATCGCCGAGCGGATCTGGCGACCTTCCGGCGTGTTGGGGATGTTGCTGTGCCCGGAATCCCACATGTCGTAGGCCTGGCGGTACTGATGCGCCAGCCAGAACACCTTGTCATCGAAGGGCAGCAGATAGGCCGGGAATTTCATCGCGATCACGCGATCGACGTTGATCAGGCGCATGCTGCGGCACATCAGCATTTCGCCGACGATGCGTTCCGGCGGATGCCAGGTGAACGGAATGCGCAGCAGCTCGGACTGGTGCCCGGCCTTGCGCAGGTTCAGCACCAGCTGATCGGCCAGCTCCTCGGCGCCGCCGCGCAGCCCGGGCACCATGTTGTTGACGACCAGTACCTTCATGACAGCAACCGCTCCAGCACGTGGTCCCAATTGATCTTCAGTTCCTGCACGCGCGCCTTGGCCGCCTCACCCATGCGACGGGTGTGCTCGCGATCGCGCCACAGCGCATCGATCACCTCGGCCAGCGCACGCGGGTCCGGCTCGGCGATCATGCCGTTGACGCCATGCTCGACGAATTCCAGCACGCCGCCCGAATCGGTGGTGGTGATGACCGGCTTGGACGACTGTGCCGCCTCCAGCGAGGGATACCCGTAGGAATCCTCGTCTTCCGGCAGGTACGCCGCCGCCAGCGCGGTGGACAGCCACTGCGCCTTCTCTTCCTCGGTGATCCAGCGGTCCACGCAGGCCACGCGATCCTGCAGCCCTTCGGCCACGATGAAGGCGCGCAGGCCGTTGGTGTAGCCCGGTCCGCTGCTGGTGCCGCACAGGCGCAGCTTGACCGGCGTGGTCACGTACTTGAACGCCTCCAGCAGCAGGTGCTGGCGCTTGTGGTGCTCCATCCGGCAGATGTAGACGATCTCGTCGCCCTGCTGGTCGCTGCGGAAGTGCGACACGTCGAACAGCGGCGGGTACAGCACCTCTGCGTTCAGGCCGTTGTAGCGCTTGACGCGGTCGGCGACCACCTGCGAATTGGTGAACAGGCGATGCGATTCGGCCAGGGCCGTGGTATCGGCACGCACCAGCGCCCCGCGCAGCGCACGATGGCGCGCGTCGTCGGGGAAGCCACGGTACGAGGTATCCCACATGTCGTAATACATGCGGAAATGGTGGATGAACCACGCGACCTTCTTGGGGTGCTGGATCAGGTGCGCCGGGGGCCGGGTGGTGATCACCCGGTCCACCGAATCGGACAGGTCCATCATCCGGTACGCGGCCATCTGCTGCAGCAGGTCGGTGGGCGTCTCCACCATCGGCAGGTAGATGATCTCGACCTCGTGCCCGTGTTCACGCAGTCGGCTTCCGAGCCAGTCAACGATGAAGCGCGCTCCACCGTTGACGAAGGGGACGAACGAAGAGCAGATGGCGATACGCAAGGTCAGCTGCCCACACGTCGCAGTGCCGACACCAGCGAGGCGACCACGCGCTCGATGTCTTCGGCTTCCAGCTGGGCATGCGTGGGCAGGTTGATGCCACGCGCGGCCTGATCGTTGGCGACGGCGTAGCTGCTGCCATCTTCCAGGTACGGCGGCAGCACGTGCATCGGGTAGAACACCGGGCGGGTTTCGATGCCGTCGGCGTCCATCAGGCGCATCACTTCGTCACGCTGTGCATCGGTCAGGCCGGTCAGCAGCACGGTGTACATCCAGTACACGTGGTGCGCGTAGTCGGCGACCACCGGACGCTCGATGATATCGGCGTGCGCCGCCAGGGCCTGCTCATACCAGCCAGCCACCTTCTGCCGCGCCGCCAGGGCGTCGTCGATGCGCTCCATCTGCGCCAGGCCGATGGCCGCGGCGATGTTGGTCATGCGGTAGTTGAAGCCGACCACCGGGAACCAGTAGCGGCGCTTCGGGTCCATGCCCTGACCGCGGTACAGACGCAGGCGCGCGGCCAGTTCGTCGTCATCGGTGGTGACCATGCCACCTTCGCCGGTGGTGACGATCTTGTTGCCGAAGAAGCTGAAGGTCGCGCAGTCGCCGATGCCACCCACGCGCTTGCCGTTGTACTCGGCGCCGTGCGCCTCGGCAGCGTCTTCGATCACCTTGAGGTTGTGCTTGCGCGCCAGCTCCATCACCGGCCCCATGTCGGTCGGGTGACCGTACAGGTGCACGACGATGATCGCCTTGGTGCGCGGCGTGATCCTGGCTTCCAGCTTGGCCGGATCCATGTTCATCGTGCCGGGTTCGGAATCCACCAGCACCGGCTTGGCATTGCAGTACGCCACCGCATTGGCGGTGGCGATGTAGGTCAGGGTCGGGATCAGGACTTCATCGCCCTCGCCGATACCCAGTGCGACCAGTGCAAGATGGATGGCGGTGGTGCCGTTGTTGATGGCTACCGCGTGGCGCACGCCGCAGAAGTCGGCGAAGCTCTGCTCGAACTTGCCGATGAACTCACCGGCCGACGAAATCCACGTCGAGTCGAGACACTGTTCCACGTACTTCTTTTCGTTGCCGGTCAGGCTTGGAACAGCAACTGGAATCCGCTTTGACGCCAACATTGATCAGTCCTTGTTTTTAATTTGTCTTGCCGGCACGCCAACCCAGGTTCCGGGCGAGGCAATGTCCCTTACCACGACCGTACCGGCGCCAACGACGGCACCGTCCATGATCTTGACCCCGGGAATCGCACGCGTCCCGGCGCCCATGAATACGGCGGCACCGACCTCGACGCCGCCCGCAAGGGCGCTGCCAGGTGCAACGTGGGAATAAGGCCCGACGACACAGTCATGGTCGATGGAGGCGTTTGTATTGATTATAGCAAACTCGCCAATCCGGGCGTCCGCATTCACCACGGCACCCTCCATGATGGCGCAGCCACGGCCGATCCGGGCACTGGGTGATACGACCGCTGATCGGCCGATCGCGGCGACCATGTGCAACCCGAGCGCGGTGACGGTAGCGGCGACCTTCTGACGCAGGCGGTTGTCGCCCAACGCCACGAACGCCGCGTCCACGCCCTGCTCCATCAACCGCGGCAGTTCAACGCGCTCGTCGCCCAGCACCGGCACGCCATTGACGATCTGCCCCACCCGACCTGCATCCAGGCACGCCACCACCTCGTGGCCGCCGCAGCGCAGCAGGTCGATGATCACCTTGGCATGGCCGCCGGCACCGATCACGGCGACCCGGCTCACGCAACGGCTCCCGTATTCATCGTGGACGGCAGCGGACTACCGGGGCGGCACAGCAGGATGTTGGAGCTGACTTCGTCACGCAGCGCGGCGAACGCCTCCACCGGCAGACAGGCGCCGGTGAGATCGTCGATACGGTACAGGTCGAAGCCGTGCCGCACCCGGAATGCCTCCCAGTCGGCCTCGCTGGTACCGGCCCGGCCGAGGTGCGACACCGCATACTCGGCCACCACGCCGATCGCGGGATTTGCCGCGAGCAGCCCTTCCATGCCGGCCAGCACGTCCAGTTCAGCACCTTCGACGTCGATCTTGACCAGATCGATCCGCCGTTCGCCCAGCAGGCCATCCAGGGTACGCACGTCGACCAGGACGGTCTCGACCTCTTCATCCAGCGGGTACAGCGAGCTGTGGCCGGCAACGGCGCCGACGTGGAAGGCACGGCCATCCTCGTCCCGGGCGCCCAGCGCCACCGGCAGCACCTTGACCTGCGGCTCGACGCCGCTGAGCCGCAGCGATGCCCGCAGGTGCTCGAGCGTGCGCGGCATGGCCTCGATGGCGATCACCTTGCCGTCCGGGCCAACGGCGTGCGCCGCCGCCACGGTGTGCAGGCCGATGTTCGCGCCGGCGTCGACGAACACATCGCCGGCCTTCAGCGCGTGCTCGAGGAACAGCCGCAGGCCGCGCTCCACATCGCCGCTGTCGAGCAGGCACATGGCCAGCAGATCGTCGCTTTCGCTGCAGGAGAACGAACCGAACTCGGTGGCGATGATCCAGCCATCATGCCGGCGCAGGACGCGGCGCGGGGACGTGACTGGCCCCTGTGTGGTCATGTTGTCCAGCAGCGCCTGCTGCGCATCCACGCGCTGCTTGATGCTCAGCAGCAGCTCCAGCATCTGGCCGACTTCGATTTCGCCGTTGTCCAGCTTCTGGTGCACCAACCCGACCAGGTGCAGGGCCTGGACCGCCGCACTCTCGTTGGACTGCGGGGCCCCACGGGCGACCACGCCCAGACCGTCCACGCGTTCACGCAGCGCGATCAGGTGCTCGTGGATCGCGTCCACGTCCACTTCCGGGCGCGCGTCCATCGCCTGGACACCCTCTTCCAGGGTCTCCTGCAACAGCGTGCGCAGGCGCTCGCGTTCGGCCTCATGGCGCTCCTCCATCTGCTGGAGGGTGGTATGCAGGTGGCGGCGCAGTTCGTCGCCGTCGGCCCACTGGCGCTCGATCACGCCCTGAAGGCTCGACTCGATGCTGCTCTGGGACTGGGTCGCGCGGTCGTGCTGCTGCTGAAGCGACAGGTGCAGCTGCTCGCGCAGCTCACGGATGCCGGTGATTGCATGGCGCGCGTGTTCCTCGCCCTGCTGCTGCACGCGCCGCAGGGCCTGGTCCATGCCGGCCAGCTTGGTATCCACGCTTTCGAACTCGCGCAGCAGCCGCACCGACTCACCCAGCGTTTTGTTCAAGGTATCCAGTACGACCGCCACATCCCGACCGAGGCCGTCGGTGGTGGCCACGATGGTCTCCAGATTGTCGGCATGCTCGGTACGGCTGGCTTCCTGCAGCCGCTCGACCTGCTGCGCCGACTCCTCGATGGCCAGCAGGCGTGCGTGGTTGAGCTCCAGGCGCTGGATGATGGCGTCCACATCGGAGCCGGCCTTCTGCCGCTCTCGCTCCTGCACGCGCGCATCGATCTCGATGTTGTCCACCCGCTCGGCCAGCTCGCGGGTCTGGCGCGCCGAATCGATGCGGATCTGGTCCAGCTGGTAGCGCATCTCGGAGAGGTTGCGGCTGACCCGCCGCATCCACCGCACCACGCGCACGACCGGATTCTTGTCGAGCAGCACCATGCGCCAGATCGGACCGCGCTTGGCCAACTCGCGGATGGTCTCGGTCGGACTCTGGGTCAAGCGTTCCATTGTCGAACTCCCGTCATGCGCCGGCGCGGTCGCGTCGACTGGATGTTCCAGGGGTGTCGTCTGGGCAACGGCGACCGGAGCGACCACGGCAGCGGGACCGATGTCCATCAACTGCAGCGACCGGATCTTGAAACCCAACAGCCGGTTGTCGTCGCCCAGGCTCAACGCGGTGGGCGACATCGGGTTGGCGACCTGGAATTCGATCCGGATCATCGGCACCTTGCCGACCATCCGCACTTCGCAGTCGGCGCTGATGCTCGACCAGCCCGACCCGTTGGCCAGGACCTGGTGCGCGGGCCCGCCATTGATCCCGATCGATACCAGGGCCCGGTGGCCGGCGGCTTCGAAGGCCAGCGCCCCCATGACCACGCGATAGCGACGATCGGCGCCGACGTCGCGCAGGCGGACATCGATCGAGCTGATCGCCCCATTGGACCAGATGCCGTCTGTTTCCGGGAGCGCGAAGCCGCGCATGGTCACCGCGTCCATGCTGGAGTACGGCGAGCTGCTCAGGACGACTTCTTCGCCTGGCGCCAGGTAGCCATCGCTGGCCCGAGACTGCGCCGCCATGTCGGCGGCGTTGCGGACCGCATTACCCAGCGTGAGATTCAATGCCATATCCTTCTGACTTGAGTTGTGAGACCGAAATTTCACGCAGCGTGCCGTGATTCAGCACGAACACCCGATTGCAATACTCGGCGATGGTCTCCGGCGAGTGCGAGGCCAGGCAGAAGATCTGCGAGGATTTGATGAACTCGCGCATGCGCTTGGCCGCACGTTCCTTGAAGGCTTCGTCGCCGACGTCGAACACCTCGTCGACCAGCAGGATGTCGGGCGTGGTGCAGGTGGCCACCGCGAACATCAGGCGCATCGCCATGCCCGCCGAATAGGTCCTCACCGCCAGCTGCAGGAAGTCACCGAGGTCGGTGAACTCCTCGATCTCGGGGATCCGCGCGTTGATTTCCTTCAGCGGCAGGCCGAGCATCATGCCCATGCGGCGGATGTTCTCGTACCCGGACAGTTCCGGGTCCATGCCGGCGCCGACCTCGAACATGGTGGCCACCCGGCCGACCCGCTCGATGCGGCCTTCCAGCGGCGTGTAGATGCCCGCCATGGTACGCAGCATGGTGCTCTTGCCTGCGCCGTTGTGGCCGACGATGCCGACCGCATCGCCGCTGCGCAGGCTGAAGGACACATTGTCCAGCGCGGTGACCTGGGTCACCTGCCCGCTGCCGGCCATCAGCCGGCCGCCGGTGGCGATGCCGACCAGATTGCGCCGCAGCGACAGGCTGTGCGAGTTGTAGATCGGGTAACGCAGGGTGACGTTTTCGAAGGTGAGCTTGGCGGTCATGTCAGATCCAGAAAGGCAGGCGCAGCTTGGCTTTGTGCAGGAACCAGAAGGCCAGCAGCCAGCCCAGCACCGCCATCGCCACCAGCACAAGGTAGGTATGCAGGCTCGGGACGTGGCCCAGCATCGGCGCGCGCAGCACCTCGATCAGGTAGGTGAAGGGGTTGTATTCGAGGATGGCCGAGGAGAACGGCAGGAATTCAAGGCGGTACATGACCGGGCTGATCAGGAACAGCATCGGCATCACCGAGGCCACGCCATACTCCAGGTCGCGATACCGGGCGCCCATCACGCCGAACACGAAGGACAGCCAAAGCAGGTTGGCCACCACCAGCAGCATCCCGGGAATGAACAGCAGCGTATTGAGGTTGACGTCGATGCGCATCACCACCGCGACGATCACGAACACCAGCAGACTGTGCACGAAGTTGACCAGGTAGCGGGTCACCACGCTCATCGGGTGCACCGACAGCGGCATCACCACGTTGCGGATGATCGAGGCCTGGCGCACGAACAGGCCGCAGCTTTCGATCAGTACGCCGGACAGCATCTGCCAGATGATCAGGCCGGCGGTCAGCGTGGGGATGAACTTCTCGCGCTCGATGTTGAGCAGCTGGCTCCAGAGCAGGCCCAGGCCGACCACGCCGATCGCGGTGGCCAGGGATTGCCAGAAGGGCCCCAGGATGCTGCGACGGTAGCGCGCACGGATGTCGCCCATCGCGATGTAGAAGGAGACCTTGGCACCTTTGATGCCCTCCTGCAGGTCTTTGAAGGTGGTGGAGTAGCTGTGCATCAGTGCGGACTTCCCTGAAGTGGCGTCATTGTCGCCGTGGCATTGCGTGAATTCTGGGGGGTGCCGTTGATCGCGCTCAAGCGTGCGATGAGCGCGGCGGCGGAGCGTTCGGGGGACAGGGTCTGCAGCACCGACGCGCGCGCACGCGCGCCGATCGCCTCGGCCAGCCCGGGCTCGTCGGCCAGGCGGCGCATCCAGTCGGCGGCCTGGCCCTCGTCGGCGGCCGCCCAACGCTGGCCCTCGTAGTGGGCATACTCGCCCTCCTCGACCGGTACCAGCGTGTAGCCAACCAGGGCACTGTTGTCGGCATCCATGAACTCCATGTTGCCCGACCAGGCCGTGCCGATCACCGGCTTGCCCTGGGCCATGCACTCGGCCAGGCCCAGGCCGAAGCCTTCGGCGTGGTGCAGCGACACGTACACATCCGCACAGCGCTGCAGCGCCTGCACGTCGGCACGGTCCAGCACGTGGTCGCGCACGACGATGCGGGCATCCTCGCCCATGCTGTCCAGCAGCAGCTTGAGGCGCTCGGGGTTGCGGTGCCCGTTGCTGGTCTTGATCAGCAACTGCACGTTGCGGTTGCGATCGGGGAACGCGCGCTGGAAGGCACGGATCACCGCAAACGGATTCTTGCGGTGTACGAAAGAGTTGAAGTCGAACGACGTCATGAACACGAACGCACGCGCATCGATGCCGAAGTCGGCCCGCTGCAGCCCGCTGTCGCCCACGTCGCTCAACGGCAGCGGCACGCACAGGATCGGCTTGTCGGTCACCTTGGCGAACGCATCGCCGACGTACTGCGATGCCACCAGAATCTCATCCACCAGCTCAAGGGCGGGCAACCAGGAGGCCGGAATGTTCTCCAGCTCCCAGAACCAGCACGCGATGATGTACTTGCCGGCCAGGCGTGCCTCGCCAATCTGGTCCAGCGAGGCCCGCAGGTAGTCCGGGTTGATGAAAACCAGGTGCACCCCGTGCGGGGCGTCCTCGCGGATGTATGCGTCCAGGCTGCGGTCGTTCCAGTCGTGCGGCAGTTTGATGTCCACGTCGATCAGCGCGGTGGGATAGCCGGCGCCCAGCAGCGCCCGCGCGTACATGCGCGCGCACTCGGCCAGTCCGAACTGCCCACGCAGGTAAGCGAAGATGTTCACCCCCTGCTCCGGCCCGTAGACCGTGGCCTGGTCGAAGAATCGCACCGGCGCGTCGGTGACCGGCTGCTTCTTGGCCGCCCAGCGCTCGCTGTTGGCGAAGCGGACACCGGCCAGTTCCACCGGTGCGTTCAGACGCGAGGTGACCCGGTCGCGCAACGACGCGGGGACATGCTGGTACACCGCCTTCAGCCACGGTTGGCGGATCACCCACTGGACCAGGCGGCGGCGGAAGGGGACCTGGAGGGTCGTGTTATGCAACCTGCTTTACCTCGATGAAAAAACGAAGGAACGAGCGGCGGACGGGCGGCCTCAGGCCGACAGCGCCCGCTCCAGATCCACCTGCAGGTCACCCAGGTCTTCCACGCCCACGCTCAGGCGCACCAGCGCATCGCTGATGCCGAGCTGTTCGCGGCGTTCAACCGGGATCGAGGCATGGGTCATCACCGCGGGATGGTTGACCAGGCTTTCCACCCCGCCCAGCGATTCGGCCAGGGTGAACAGCGTGGTGCGCTCGCAGAAGCGCTTGGCCGCCTCGTAACCGCCCTTGAGCACGATCGAGACGATGCCGCCGTAGCCGTTCATCTGGCGCGTGGCCAGCGCATGCTGCGGGTGCGAGGTCAGGCCGGGGTAGATCACCTTCTCCACCGCCGGGTGGTTTTCCAGCCACTGGGCCAGGGCCAGCGCGTTGGCGCAGTGCGCCTTCATGCGCAGCGGCAGGGTCTTCAGGCCACGCAGGGCCAGGAAGCTGTCGAACGGGCCCTGCACGCCCCCGATGGAGTTCTGCAGGAAGGCCATCTGTTCGGCCAGCTCGGCGTTGTCGCCGACCACGACCATGCCACCGACCATGTCCGAGTGACCGTTCAGGTACTTGGTGGCCGAGTGCAGGACCAGGTCCGCGCCCAGTTCCAGCGGGCGCTGCAGCATCGGCGAGGCGAAGGTGTTGTCGACCACCACGATCAGGCCGTGGCGCTTGGCGATGGCGGCCACCGCGGCGATGTCCACGATCTTCAGCATCGGGTTGGTCGGGGTCTCGATCCAGACCATCTTCGTCTGCGGGGTGATCGCCGCTTCGAAGGCAGCCAGATCGGTCAGGTCGACGAAGCCGAACTGCAGCCCGGCGGTGCGGCGGCGCACGCGCTCGAACAGGCGGAAGGTGCCGCCGTAGATATCGTCCATCGCCACCACGTGGCTGCCGGCATCCAGCAGTTCCATCACCGTGGCGCTGGCCGCCATGCCCGAGGCGAAGGCGTAGCCGCGGGTGCCGCCTTCCAGCGACGCCACGCAGCGCTCATAGGCGAAGCGGGTGGGATTGTGCGTGCGCGAGTACTCGAAACCCTGGTGCTCACCGGGGCTGGACTGCGCATAGGTGGAGGTCGCATAGATCGGCGGCATCACCGCACCGGTGCTCGGGTCCGGCGACTGGCCGCCGTGGATGGCCAGGGTGGCCAGGGCGAGCGCGCGGGCGTCGTGCGCGGAGGAAGCGTGATCGGACATGTTGTTTCCCAGCCAGAGGAGGCCCCGGAGGGCCCCCGCAAAAGGAGCGGAAGTCTATCAGCGGCGGCTTAATCAGCCATTGACGCGGATAAACGGGAGTTCAGAGCGGGGCGCGGGGGCCGGCAGCGGTTACTGAACGCGCCGGCGCAGGTAGTTCAGCAGGTCGATGCGGGTGATCAGGCCCAGGAAGCTGGCGCCGTCCATCACGATGGCCACCTGGCCGCGGTCGAACACCGGCAGCAGGGCCTCGATCGGGGACTTCACGTCCAGCCGGTCCAGCTTGCTGACCATCGCGGTGGAGACCGGGTCGCGGAAGCGCGCTTCATCGCCGTACACATGCAGCAGCACGTCGCTTTCGTCGACGATGCCGACCAGCTGGTCGCCGTCCATCACCGGCAGCTGGGACACGTCGTACAGCTTCATGCGCTGGTAGGCGGTGGTGAGCAGGTCGTTGGGGCCGATCACCACGGTGTCGCGCTGGCCGTACGGGCGCAGGATCAGGTCGCGCAGGTCGCCGTGCTGCGGGCGCTCCAGGAAGCCGTTGTCCAGCATCCAGTAGTCGTTGTACATCTTGGACAGGTACTTGTTGCCGGTGTCGCAGACCAGGACCAGCACCTTCTTCGGGGTGGTCTGCGCCTTGCAGTACTTCAGCGCGGCCGCCAGCAGGGTGCCGGTGGAGGAGCCACCGAGGATGCCTTCCTTGCCCAGCAGCTCGCGCGCGGTATGGAAGCTCTCGGCGTCGCTGATCGCATAGGCCGTGGTGACGCGGCTGAAATCGGCGATGGAGGGCAGGAAGTCCTCACCGATGCCTTCCACCAGCCAGCTGCCCGACTTGTCGTTGAGCACGCCATCATTGATGTACTCGGCCAGGATCGAGCCGACCGGATCGGCCAGCACCAGCTCGGTCTTCGGCGACAGCGTGGCAAAGGCACGCGACAGGCCGGTCATGGTGCCCGAGCTGCCGCAGCCGAACACGATCGCGTCCAGGTCCCCGCCCATCTGCTCCAGGATCTCAGGACCGGTGCCGAACTCATGCGCGGCCGGGTTGTCCGGGTTGCCGAACTGGTTGATGAAGTAGGCGCCCGGGGTTTCTTCGGCCACGCGCTTGGCCATGTCCTGGTAGTACTCGGGGTGACCCTTGGCCACGTCCGAGCGGGTCAGGCGCACTTCGGCGCCCATCGCCTTCAGGTTGAAGATCTTCTCGCGGGACATTTTGTCCGGCACGACCAGGATCAGCTTGTAGCCCTTCTGCTGCGCCACCAGGGCCAGGCCCAGGCCGGTATTGCCGGCGGTGCCTTCCACCAGCGTCGCGCCGGGCTTGAGATCCCCGCGCTGCTCGGCCGCCTCGATCATCGACAGGCCGATGCGGTCCTTGATCGATCCTCCGGGATTGGCGCTCTCGAGCTTCAGGTACAGCTCGCAGACGCCGGTATCCAGGCGCTGGGCCTTGACGATCGGGGTCTGGCCAATGAGGTCGAGTACGGAGGAGTGGATTGCCATCGGGTCACATCGATTCGCGCCGCAGGGCGGCCGGACCGGTGATTATCCGACGGTTGGCGACGAATGTCAGGTTACCGGGCGCCATAAGCGCCGATCCACCCACGCTTCGCCACCGGCCGGGGGGCACGGCCAACAGGGTGGAAAGCGACGCGGACGGCATCCGTCGACGAGGTGACAGGTACCGCCCGCGGCGGTGGGTGCCGGATGCCGGCCCTGGGCCGGCATCCGAAAAGCGTCAATGCGTGGGGGAGTCGTACATCCGTTCCAGCTTCTGCTTGGTCAGCAGCTTCTCACGCTTCATCTGGCCCAGGGTGAGGTGGTCTATCGGAAGTACGCCCAGCTCGGCATCCATGCACTTCTTGTTCAACTTCTGGTGCCGTTCGTAGAGCGCCTTGAATTCCGGATCACGCTTGCGACGTGCATCGATCTCACTCTGGGGCTGACCTTCAAACATGATGAACCTCCTATCGCGTCTTGCTGAAACAAGAACGCCCCGGCCTTGCGGCACGGGGCGTTGCTTTGGGGGCGGAGCACGCGGCGCTGCGTGCGCCCTCACCACGACCTGCACCCCACCCATGCGGGGCGACAAACGGCTGTGGTTCGTGACGCTGGCGCATTACCGGCCCTCCAATCGTCCGGGCCGCGGAGGCGCCCCGGACAATTGACCCTACGCTTGCTTGAGGGGCGGTTCAAGCGTTTCCGAGGATATTTTCGACCCCACCTAGGCGGGGTTCAGCCTGAACGCACAGGACAACGAAAAATCAACGAAAACAACGAGCTGCATATGCCGGATCGGCATCAGGGCGCGATGATCACCTCGGCCGACCGGGCCTTGGTGGCGGCGGCCTTCTTGCCACTGGCCTGCAGGCGGCTGGCGCTGACCCCGGCTGCCACCAGGGCGTCGCGCAGGGCGTCCGCGCGCTGCTGACCGACCCCGGCCGCCGCATCGTAGGCCTCGATCCGCACCCGCCCCTTCTTGCCGATGTTCAGGTACTCGGCCAGGGCCTTGGCCTGCCCCTTGGCCCCGCCCGACAAGGTGCCCTTGCCGGCAGCGAAGGCATCGCCGTTGAAGGTGAACACCTCCCCGCGGGTATCGAACTTCGAGCCGGGCAGCTTCTGGCCGGACACCAGTTCGGCCTCTTCCCGGGCCAGCTTGGCCGCGTTCTGCTGGGCGGCGCTGAGGCGTGCGGTCTGCTTGCCGGCCACGCTGGTCAGCGCGGTCTCGGCATCCTGCCGGGCCAGCGCCTCGGTCTCGGCGGCGACCCGCAGGCGTTCGCTTTCCTCGGCCTGGATCTGGGCCTGCACGCGCAGGCGCTCGGCCTCCTGGCGGGCGCGCACGGCGTCGCGGCGACTGGCCTCGATCAGCAGTTCGCTGCGGGTGCGCTCCAGGCGGTCCACTTCACGCTGGGCCAGGGCCGCGCGCACGCTGGACTCGGCGATCTCCACCCGCCGGTCGGCCAGGTAACGGGCCTGGTCCACGTCGCGGCGCTTGGCCTTGGCCAGGTCGGCCACGGCCTGCTGGGCCTGCAGGCGCTGGAAGGCGGCCAGTTCGGCCGTGTCGGGATTGGCCTGGATGGTCAGCAGGCGCTGGGTGAGCTGGGCCACGGCCGGGTCGTCGGCGGCCACGGCCACGAGCGGCAGCGACAGGCTCAGGGCCAGCAACAGGATGCGGGTGTGCTTCACGGGCGGTCTTCTCCAGTGGCGAGCTGGCGCTGCAACTGGGCCACCTCGTTGCGCCGCAGCTGCAGCTGCGCGGTGGCGGTGGCTTCTTCGCTGCGGGCCCGGGCCAGGTCGGCATCGACCGTGGCCCGCAGCGCCAGCGCCGGGGCGTTCTTGCGCTCGTGGCGATCGCCGGCGGCGCGCTGGGCCTGTTCCAGCCCTTGGCGCGCCACGGCGATCAGGTCCGGTGCGTACTGGTCGGCATCGGCCTGGGTGGCCTTGTCCACGGCCTGACGGGCCTGCGCCAGCTCCAGGGCCGCTTCCTGCGCCGTGGCGGTGCCGGAAAGCGCTAATGCGCACACCATCACATACAGAGGGTGTCGTATTTGTGCGAAGCTAGTTTTCATTGGGGGTGCCGTCGCCGGGTTGTCTGTGCGCGGCCATTGTCGGAAGCCTGCGGCGTGCTTGCAACGGTACGCCGCTGATTTGTTGGGGAAACATTGCGCATGGATATCGGCTACTTCCTGAAGCTGATGACCGAAAAGAACGCTTCGGACATGTTCTTGACCACCGGAGCCCCGGTGTACATCAAGATCGAGGGCAAGCTGTACCCGCTGGGGAACACCGGCCTGCCGCCCGGCATGGTCAAGAAAATCGCCTACTCGCTGATGGATGAAGGCCAGGTGCCGCAGTTCGAGCGCGAGCTTGAGCTGAACATGGCCATCGCCCTGCCGGACGCGGGGCGCTTCCGCGTGAACGTGTTCAAGCAGCGCGGCGAAGTGGGCATGGTGATCCGTGCCATCCGCAGCAAGATCCCCAGCATCGAGGAGCTCAACCTCCCGCAGGTGCTGAAGGACGTCATCATGACGCCGCGCGGCCTGGTGCTGGTGGTCGGCTCGACCGGCTCGGGCAAATCGACCTCGCTGGCCTCGATGATCGATCACCGCAACAGCACCACGACCGGGCACATCCTCACCATCGAGGACCCGATCGAGTACCTGCACAAGCACAAGATGTCCATCGTCAACCAGCGCGAGGTCGGCCTGGACACCCACGCCTTCCACAACGCGCTGAAGAACGCGATGCGCGAGGCGCCGGATGTGATCCTGATCGGCGAAATCCTGGATGCCGAGACGATGGAGGCGGCGATCGCCTTCGCCGAGACCGGGCACCTGTGCCTGGCCACCCTGCACTCCAACAACGCCGACCAGACCATCGAGCGCATCCTCAACTTCTTCCCCGAGAGCGCGCACCGCAACGTGCTGATGAACCTCTCGCTGAACCTGCGCGCGGTGGTCTCCCAGCGCCTGGTCAAAGGCAAGGACGGGCGCCGCCTGCCGGCCACCGAGGTGCTGATCAACACCCCGATGATCCGCGACCTGCTGCGCCGCGGCCAGGTGCACGAGATCAAGGCCGCGATGGAAGCCTCGCTGGAAGAAGGCATGGAGAGCTTCGACCAGTGCCTGTTCCGGATGGCCAAGTCGGGGATCATCGAGCAGGAAGAGGCGCTGCGCGCGGCCGACTCACGCGATGGCCTGGCGCTGAAATTCCGCCTGTCCGAAGGCGGCAGCGGCGAGCACGACCCCTACGCCGACTATTCGGCCGCCACCCCGGCCGCGATTACCCACGGGTTCTGAGCCGGCGGCGTACCGACCAACGGTCGGTACGCCCACCGTCAGGCCGATGCGTCGGCCTGGCTTTCCGGCTTGGCCGCGCCGAACGCCGGCAGGGCCAGGCAGGCTGCATCGATGCGGACCAGGGTCGGGTACGGCTCCAGGTCCAGCTTGAAGCGGCGCGCGTTGTACATCTGCGGCACCAGACAGCAGTCGGCCAGGGTCGGTATGTCGCCGTGGCAGAACCGGCCGGTATCGACCGATTCGACCAGCATCCGCTCCATCGCGTCGAACCCCACCCGGATCCAGTGCCGGGTCCAGTCGTCGCGTTCGGGCTGCGGCACGTTCCAGGTATCGCTGAAGAACTGCATCACCCGCAGGTTGTTGAGCGGGTGGATGTCGCAGGCCACCAGCTGGGCCAGCGCCCGCACGCGTGCGCGCCCTTCGGCGTCGTCGGGCAGCAGCGCCGGGTCCGGGAACACCTCGTCGAGGTATTCCAGGATCGCCATCGACTGCTGCAGCACGCGTTCGCCATGCCGCAGGGTCGGCACCAGCTCCTGCGGATTGAGCGCGGCATAGGCGGCGGTGTGCTGCTGGCCGCCGTCACGGACCAGATGCACCGGGGTGATCTGGTGCGGCAGGCCCTTCAGGTTCAGGCCGATGCGCACGCGGTAGGCTGCGCTGGAGCGCCAGTAGCTGTACAGCTCGATCCGGTCCATGTGCGCTCCGTAACGTGCGTTCAGGGCTTGGCTGCCTGTTCGATGCGCTGCTCGATCGCACCGAAGATGCTCTCGCCGGCCGCGTCGAACATCTCGATCCGGACCACGTCGCCGAAGGACATGAACGGCGTGCTCGGCTTGCCGTCGCGCAGGGTTTCCACGGTGCGCTGCTCGGCGAAGCACGAGGCACCCTTGCTGGTGTCCTCGTTGGCGATGGTGCCCGAGCCGACGATCGCGCCAGCGCCGAGCGGGCGGGTCTTGGCGGCATGGGCCACCAGCTGGGCGAAGTTGAACTGCATGTCCACCCCGGCTTCCGGCGCGCCGAACCAGGCCCCATTGATATGCGTCACCAGCGGCAGGTGCACCTTGCTGTCCTGCCAGGCATCGCCCAGCTCGTCGGGGGTGACGAACACCGGCGACAGCGCCGAGCGCGGCTTGGACTGCAGGAAGCCGAAGCCCTTGGCCAGTTCGCCCGGGATCAGGTTGCGCAGCGAGACGTCGTTGACCAGGCCCACCAGCTGGATATGGCCGGCGGCCTGCTCCGGGGTGACCGCCATCGGCACGTCGTCGGTGATCACCACGATCTCCGCTTCCAGGTCGATGCCGTACTCCTCGCTGACCACCTTGACCGCATCGCGCGGGCCGTAGAAGCCGGCGCTGGTGGCCTGGTACATCAGCGGATCGGTGTAGAAGCTCTCCGGCACTTCGGCACCGCGGGCGCGGCGCACCCGTGCCACGTGCGGCAGGTAGGCGCTGCCATCGACAAATTCATAGGAACGCGGCAACGGCGCGGCCAGCGCCTGCAGGTCGATGTCGAACACGCCGTCGGCGCTGCCGTCGTTGAGCGATTCATACAGCGCGTTCAGGCGCGGCGCCACGTGGCTCCAGTCTTCCAGGGCCTGCTGCAGCGTGCCGGCGATGCCGGTGGCGCGCACGCCGTGGGCGAGGTCGCGCGAGACGACGATCAGGGTGCCGTCGCGGCCGCCTTCCTTCAAAGAACCAAGCTTCATGGGTGGGTATCCGGGATCGCGAAAATAGGTTTCAAGTGTAATCAAATGCGCGGCACAGCCAAGCTGCGTTGCGACAGAAAACCACCATAAACGATACCAACCCTGTGGTGCGGGCCGAGCCGGCGTGGCAAGCGCTTTGAGACGTTGGTGGCTGCCGACGCTGCGGGGCGGCCCGTTCAGGAATGCCCGGCGCAGCGGCACGGACCGGCCATGCGCCTCGACCCGGCGATAGGCAGGCGGTGCAGCGCTCGCCGGCCCGTGGGGTCGCTGCACATAACTGAACAGGCTGATTTGGTATGGATCTCAAACATCCGTTAGACTATGCGGGTCTGCAGCGGCCGTCCGTTTCCCTTCGGGATCGCCGGCGATATGGATCAACGATCCGTCGCCCGCCCCCACTCCGACGCCATTCGTCATGCATTCCAGTCTGCGCACCGCGCCGGCTGCACCCAATTCTCGCAGCGCGGTTTACGGGAACGCTCCGAGTCAGCCGATCTCAACGATCTGCCTCACGTCCGGCCAATCGGCCTGGCGTTACTTCGTTTTTGGAGCTTCCACCCGATGTCTTTTGAATCGCTGGGCCTTGCGCCCTTCCTGCTGCGTGCCTTGGCCGAGCAGGGTTACGACACCCCTACCCCGATCCAGGAACAGGCCATCCCGCTGGCCCTGGACGGCCGCGACCTGCTGGCCGGCGCCCAGACCGGCACCGGCAAGACCGCTGCCTTCGGCCTGCCGCTGCTGCAGCACCTGGCCACCAACCCGCAGGCCGTCAACGGCCCGCGCAAGCCGCGTGCGCTGGTGCTGGCCCCGACCCGCGAGCTGGCCACCCAGGTGCATGACAGCCTGCGCGGCTACAGCAAGTACCTGCGCATCCCGAGCGCCTGCATCTACGGCGGCGTCGGCATGGGCAACCAGTTCGACGTGCTGCGCCGTGGCGTGGACCTGCTGGTGGCCTGCCCGGGCCGCCTGATCGACCACCTGGAGCGTCGCAGCGTCGACCTGTCCGGGATCGAAGTGCTGGTGCTGGACGAAGCCGACCGCATGCTCGACATGGGCTTCCTGCCGTCGATCAAGAAGATTCTGGCCAAGCTGCCGCGCCAGAACCGCCAGACCCTGCTGTTCTCGGCCACCTTCGAGGAAAGCATCAAGCAGCTGGCGCTGGAGTTCATGCGCGACCCGGAACAGATCCAGGTCACGCCGAAGAACACCGTCGCCGAAACCATCACCCACCGCGTGCACCCGGTCGATGGCGCGCGCAAGCGCGAGCTGCTGCTGCACCTGCTGGCCCAGGACAGCCGTGAGCAGACCCTGGTGTTCGGCCGTACCAAGCACGGCTGCGACAAGCTGGCCACGTTCCTGGAGAAGTCCGGCATCAAGACCGCGGCGATCCACGGCAACAAGAGCCAGGGCCAGCGTCTGCGCGCCCTCGGCGACTTCAAGGCCGGCCGCGTGACCGTGCTGGTGGCCACCGACATCGCCGCGCGCGGTATCGACATCAACGAACTGCCGAAGGTCATCAACTACGACCTGCCGATGGTGGCCGAAGACTACGTGCACCGCATCGGCCGTACCGGCCGCAACGGCTCGACCGGCCAGGCGATCTCGCTGGTGGCCCAGGACGAGGCCAAGCTGCTGCGCCAGATCGTGCGCCTGCTGGACAAGGACATGGACATCCGTGATGTGCCGGGCTTCGAGCCGCAGACCCCGATCCGCTGGGGCAACAGCGCGCCGGGCAAGGCCGAGCAGCCCGGTGGCGACCGTTCGCCGCGCAAGCACGCGCGTCGTCCGCACAGCGAGGCCCCGCGCCACGCCCATGCCGGCCCGAAGAAGGCCGGTGGCGGCCAGCGTGATGGCGCCGGTCGCGGTGCGCCGCGTGGCGGCCAGCCGCAGGGCCAGCGCCGTGGCGGTGGTGGCCGCGGTCCGGGTGGCGGCAGCCGCGCCGGCTGATCCGTTCGCGGATCGCCGAGACAGAAAAAGGGCGACGCATTGCGTCGCCCTTTTTCATTGCGCGGCCGTCTGGCGCCCCCGGTAGAGCCGACCGTTGGTCGGCTGTCGCGCATGTCCCGGACCGGCATGGAGAGCAGCCGGGCAGAGCCCGGCTCTACCCGCGTTGCCTGGCGGGGTTGAGCTGGTTGCCGAAGAAGATCGCGTTCAACAGCAGCCGCTCGGTGCCGTGCCAGTACTTGCGGTGCGCCGGATCGTCGGCGAACAGCACCACGTTGCCCTGCCCCTGCGGCGACACCAGCAGCCATGCCGAGCCCGCCACGCGAGTGCGGTTGGTCTCGGACAGATAGCCGTTGACGCGCGGCTTGGCGTCGATGCGGACCACGGTGGAGAAGGGATTGCGGCTCGGCTTGAAGCTGATGCCGTTCTCCTTGTTGACCGACAGCTGCGTGCGCGGCACGCCGAAGCCCAGCGGGTGGCTGGTGTCCACATCGGCACTGAGGATGTTGCCACTCACCCGCTCGATCGCGGCGATGTCGCGCTGGTCGCCGAACGCCCGGCGCGAGGCATCCGGTTGCGCTTCTTCTTCGCCCAGCACTTCGTCGGCGAGCTTCTGCTCGATTGCCCAGCGCGCGGCGCTGCCGTAGGTGACCAGCGATCCGCCGGCGTTGATCCAGCGCTTCAGCGCCGCCACCGCAGCCGCGTCGACACCGGCATAGGTGCCGCCGGCGAGCACGATCGTGGTGTAGCGATCCAGCGTGACCTTGCCCAGCTGGGCCGGGTCCAGCTTGCTGGCCGGCAACCGCACCTGCTGGTCGAGCAGGAACCACGCCGACCCGATCTCGGTGGCGCTGACGCCCTCGCCCATCACCAGCGCCACGGCCGGTGTGCGCAGCGACTTCACGCTGTCGCTGCCCAGGTCGATGCCACTGCGGCTCTGGCCACTGGCCACCGCGTACAGACGCACCCCGCTGTCGCGGGCGACCTGCTCGACCGCGGCCAGCAGTTCCCCACCGGCCAACGGCTGGCCGGCCACCGGAATCACCACGCTGCCGCGCGCGAACGACTGCTCGCCGTCGGCGGTGGCCGCCGTGAATGGCTGGAAGGCGGCGCGGGTTTTCAGGCCGCGTGCCTGCAGCGCGTACAGCGCCTGGCTGGCGTTGTAATCGCGCCAGTCCAGCACATAGGCGAAGCCGGCCTGGCCGCCGCTCACACCGCCCTGCGCCGGTGCGACCGCCGTGATGCGCGGCCCCCCATCGAGGCGGCTGCGGCTGCCGGCGAAGGCGACGCCGTAGGCCGGGGCAATGGCGTAGGAGGTGCTGCCATAGAACACGTCGCCCTTGATCGGCGGTGTGTCGGCGAAGATCGAATGCACCAGGCGGAACTGGGGCTGTGCGGTCGGCACCACGTACGCACTGCCGGGCACGAAACGCTGGCCGTCCACGGTCACCGCTGCGGTCAGCGGCTGCACGGTGATCTGGTGCTGCAGCAGCAGGTCGAGCAGCCTGGCGGTCAGGCCCGGATCATGCGCGTCGCCGAACACGAATGCCTTCACCGGCTGCTGGCCCGCCTGCTTCAGTGCGGACTGGAAGAAGTCTTTCTGCAGCGCCAGCAGCCCCTCGCGTTCGGTCACCGCACCGCGCACGGTGCCGAGGCCGGTGGCCACCTGGTTGCGGATGGTGAACGGGAACGTCAACAGGCCGTTGACCGACTCCTGCACGCGCCCGCGCGAGCTGGCCTGCTCGACCGTCACCCCGACCGCGCCGTGGAAGTCCGGGTAGGTGGAGCCGTACACCGGCGAGAAGTTGTCGAAGTTTTCGCCGGTGTAGTACAGCGACCCCAAGGCATCCAGTGCCTGGGCGTGGTACCTGGCCAGGGTCTTGTTGAACGCATACGAGGCCGCCGGGATAAGCGGGCTGTGCATGCTCGCCGGCGACGGCTCGAAGTAGTAGGTGCTGTCCTTGCCCATCTCGTGGAAGTCGATCTGGACGTTGGGATACCAGCGATGGAAGTAGGCGATCTTCGGCCGCGTGTCCTGCTGGGTCAGCGCCAGCCAGTCGCGGTTGAGGTCGGTGAAGTAGTGGTTGGTGCGCCCCTGCGGGAACGGTTCGACGTGTTCCTTGTCGGCAGGATCGGCCGATGCCGGCGACGAGGCGTAGGCGTTGTGCCAGCTGGCCGCGCGGTCGCGGCCGTCGGGATTCTGCGCGGGATCGAACAGCACCACCGCCCGATCCAGCCACTGGGCGGTGTCGGCACTGCGGTTGGCCACCAGGTAGTAGGCGGTCAGCAGCGCCGCCTCGCCGCTGGAGGTTTCATTGCCGTGCACGCTGTAACCCAGCCAGACCACCACCGGGCTGTTGCCGGCCGCCGACAGTGGCTGTGCCGGATCGGCCAAGGTGACGTGCTGGCGGCGAAGGGTCTCCAGCTGCTGCTGGTTCTGCGCCGAGGTGACCGTGGCGATCAGCAGCGGACGGCCTTCGTAGCTGCTGCCGATGCGCTCGACCTTGATCTTGTCCGAATGCCGGGCCAGTTCGTCGAAATAGGCCACCAGCTGGTCGTGGCGGGTGTAGCGGCTGCCGATCTCGTAGCCGAGGAACTGCTGCGGGGTGGGAATGGACGGATCGAAATCACCGCCCTGCGGAAAGAAGTACGCGCTCTGCGCGAAGGCTGGCGCGGCCAGCAACCACAGCGATCCCACCAGCCAGGCGATGGGACGTGACACAACACGATGCAAAGACACAGCGGTTCCCCATGAAGCGGGGGCCGGCGTGCATGCCGGCCCCGATGGTGACGGACGTGGTTAGAAGCGGTAGTCGAAGCCGACCGTGAAGTAGCGGCCGCGCAGGTCGTACTGACTGAAGTCGTACGGCGCGCGGATGCCCGGGAACGAGGCGTCGTACGGCGGCGCCTCGTCGGTCAGGTTCTGGATCTTGGCGTACAGCGTCAGCTTCTCCAGCCCGGTGTAGGCCAGGTACAGATCGAACTGGCTGTAGGCATCCACACGGTCCTGCACGGCGGTGGCCGCGGCACTGGCCTTCTGGTCATAGCCGCTGGTGTAGTACCAGGTCAGCGCGGTGCGGAAGTCGGCATAGGACCAGTCCAGGGTGGTGGTGGCCTTGTTCTTGGGCAGCGTCGCGCCCAGGTTGCTGCCGGCGTAATCCACCAGCGGCCCACCGACCACGGTGGGGCGGCTGTAGTTGCGCACGTGGGTGAAGGCGCTGCTGAGTCCGAAGTCGCCGGCGCGTTCGGTCGGGAAGCGCTGGCGCAGTTCCACGTCGAAACCGGAGGTCTTCAGCTCGCTCAGGTTCTGGTAGCGGTTGTACACCGCCAGCAGCTTGCCGCGCTCATCGCGCAGGACCGCACCGGGCACGTTGTCGGTCACCAGGGTCTGGGTGTTGTTGGTGCCGACCAGGTTCTCCAGCTCGATGCGGTAGTAGTCCACGCTCAGGCTGGTGTTGGACCACGGCGACAGCACGATGCCGGCGTTGAAGCTCTTGGTGCGCTCGGGCTTGAGGTCGTTGTTGCCGACGGTGAAGAAGGTCGGGTTCTGGCGCGAGCCGGGCACATCCGGATCACGCGGGTCGATCACGCTGCCGTAGGCGATGCTGGTGCTGTTGGAATTCTCCGACAGCGACGGCGCACGGAAGCCCTTGGAGGCGGCGGCACGCACCAGCAGGATGTCCCACGGCTGCCAGCGCAGGCTCAGCTTGGGCGAGAACGCATCGCCGAAATCGCTGTAGTGGTCGGCACGCGCGGCGGCCTGCAGTTCCAGTCGTTCGGCCAGCGGCACGTTGACCTCGGCATAGGCCGCGGTGACCTTGCGCTCGCCGTGGACTTCGGCGATGGCCGGGCGGATCTGCAGGCCGGCATCGATCTGCCACGGGTTGTTGGAGTCGAGCTTCTCGCGGCGCCACTCGGCACCGGCGGCGAAGCCGATCTCGCCGGCCCAGGTATGGCCGAGCGCACCGGAGATCTTCGCATCCACGCCCTGCAGCACCGATTCGGCCGGGCGCAGCGTGCTGATGTTGATCGCGTTGAGCACCGCCGGGTCGGTCGCCCCCGGGTTGAGCAGGTTGTAGCTGCCATCGGCCAGCGCGGCAGCCAGCGCATAGCGGTTGGCAAAGCCGCCGGAGACGGTTTCGCGCTCGCTGCTGCGCGCGCCGAAGGCGCCCACTTCCCAGTCCCAGTTCTGCAGGCTGCCGCGCAGCCCGACCAGGCCGCGATACGCCTGCGAGCGGTTGGTCTTGATGGTCGGCCCGAGGTTGAAGAAGGTGTATTCGATCGGCACCGCACGGCCGTACGGGTTGTACGGGCTGCTGGCCGGCAGATTGGACGACACCGGCTCGGCCAGCCCGGTATCGGCGTTGAGCGCGAAACGGCCGCTTTCCAGCGTGAAGAACGGGCTGCTGCCGAACCAGGAGACGCCCTTGATGTCGCTGTAGAGCACTTCGCCGAAGGCTTCGACGCTGTCGTTCACGCGGAAGGTGCCGTTGACGTAGGCCTGGTAGCGCTTGGTCGACGGAATCAGCGTGGTGTAGGGGGCCTGGTTGAACCCGCAGGTGTTGCCGGCCAGGCCGTCGATCGGCGCGCTGGCGACCAGCGTGGTGCCGTCGGGGCAGTTGCCGTTGGCATCGAGCATCGGCACCGAGGCGCCGTTGATCAGGTAGCGCGCCCCCTTGGCCGACCAGCCGTTCCAGCGGCCGCCGGGCTTGTCGGTATAGATGCCGGACTTCGTCAGGTCGCGCTGGTCCTGGTCCAGGCGCTCGCGGTTGTAGCCTTCCAGGCTGACCAGGATGTTGTAGCCATCCGTGTCCAGATCACCGATGCCGCCGATGAACTTCAGGTTCTGCTCGTCCAGCCCGCCCTGGTCGGCGGTGCCGAGGCTGCCACCGAGTTCGGCGCCCTGGAAGTTCTGCCGGGTGATGATGTTGACCACACCGGCCACCGCATCGGAGCCGTACACCGCCGAGGCGCCGTCCTTGAGCACTTCAATGCGTTCCACCGCGACCAGCGGCAGCGCGTTGAGGTTGACGAAGGTGTCCGACAGACCGCCTGACGGGAAACCATAGTTGGCCAGGCGGCGGCCGTTGAGCAGCACCAGCGTGTTCTTCTGCGACAACCCACGCAGACCGATACCGGCCGAGCCGGAGGCCCAGCCGTTGTTGGTGGTTTCGTTGGTGGCGTTGCCGGTGTTGGCCGAGATCGAGCGCAGCAGGTCGGCGACGGTGGCCTTGCCGGTCTCCTCCAACTGCTGGCGGTCGATCACCTGCACCGGGTTAGCGCTTTCAGTGTCGGTCCGCTTGATGTTGGAGCCGGTGACCCGCACCGCGGCGAGGGTCTTGCTCTCGCCGGCGGCATCGGCAGTGGCGGTATCGGCAGTGGCGGTATTGGCGGAGGCGGTATTGGCGGAGGAAACGGCCAGCGCAGGCAAAGGCGTGGCCAGTGCAGCGGAAAGGGCCGCTACAAGAAGAGTGTGCTTGGGCATGAACTTCAGTGGGGTGGTGGACGACAAGTTCCGCAGTAGTCCATGCCTGGCCGGGCAGCAGCCAATAACATCTCTTCATACGGATATAAGAGAAACTAACATCTCTTCATCCGGATGGAAATGTTTTTGTGAGCGCGACGGGCATCGCGCCCCCACCGCCGGGCGACGAGGCCAGTACAATGGGCGGATGGAAATCTTCAAAGTCTTCACCCTCGAGGCCGCGCACCGCCTCCCCAACGTGCCGCCGGGCCACAAGTGCGCGCGCCTGCACGGCCACTCCTTCCGTGTGGAGCTGAAGGTCGAAGGCGAGCCGGGCGAACACACTGGCTGGATCATGGATTTCGGTGACGTCAAAGCCGCGTTCCAGCCGATCTACGACCGCCTGGACCACCACTACCTCAACGACATTCCCGGCCTGGACAACCCGACCAGCGAACGGCTGGCGATCTGGATCTGGGACGAGCTGAAGCCGGCGCTGCCGCAGCTGAGCGAAGTGACCGTGCACGAAACCTGCACCTCGGGCTGCCGCTACCGCGGCTGATCCGCAATCAACCCATTGATCTGAAAACGGTTTTCATGAAACCGGACCAGAACGGGCAGGAATTTGTTGCATCGCAATAAATTCGGCGTATGCTGCATTGCATCAACGTTCTCGAGCCGTCCTGCCATGACGTCCGCGTTCACCGATTCCTTCAGCGACTACACCCGCCAGCTGGCCGCCACGGCCACGCGTGCCAACCGGCTCGCGCTGGAAAATGCCGAAAGCATGTTCGGCGTGCAGTTGAAGACGCTGGAGAAGAACATCACCGCCACCAGCGGGTTCTTCGGTGAAATCGTGCAGTCACAGGAACCGGGCACGCTGTTGCCCAAGGGCGCACAACTGGCCCGCGACAACCTCGCGCGCTGGGCCAGCGCCCACCAGGAAGTGGTTGGCCTGGGGCTGAAGGCCTCCGAGGCGTTCGGCGAGCTGGCGCGGCAACCGTTCGCAGGCGCCGCCGGTACCGGCCGCCGCTGAACCACATCGACATCGAATTTGCGTGGGTCCCTCCCCCCACGCAATCCCAGACCCGACAGAACCCTCCCTCTGTCGGGTCTTTTTTTGTTGCCTGCCCGCAGCTCAGCGCGCCGGCGCCGCCGGCAGGGTGAAGGCGAACAACGCGCCTTCGCGGCTGTCCAGCAGGTGGATGTCGCGCTGATGCAGCTGCAGGATGCGGTGCACGATCAACAGACCCAGCCCGCCACTGTCCGGGCGCGCACTGCCCAGCGCCGGCGGCGTGGTGAACAGCGTGTGGCGGCGCTCGACGGGAATGCCCGGGCCGGTGTCGGCGATGCTGACCCGCACCTCGCCCTCCTGGGCCCGCAGCACCACCTCGATGCGACCGCCCTCGGGGGTGTGGCGGATCGCGTTGTCGAGCAGGTTGGTCAGCACCCGCTCGATCAGGCCCAGGTCGCCCACCACCGCCGGCAGCCCGGGCGGCAGGTCGGCGGTCAGGGTCTGCCGGCGGGCCTGCGCGGACAGCTCGAATTTCTGGAACACGTCCTGCAGCAGATCCGGCAGCGAGAACGCCTGTCGATCCAGCGTGACCCCGCCGTGCTCGAGCCGCGCCAGCTCGAACAGGGCCTGGGCCAGCGCGCCGACCTTGCGGCTCTGCGCCAGCGCGATGCCGAGGTAGCGCTGGCGCTCGTCGGCGCCGAGCGTGGCGTCCTTGAGCGCCAGCGTTTCCAGGTAACCGTGCAGCGACGACAGCGGCGTGCGCAGGTCGTGGGAGATGTTGGCGACCAGCTCGCGCCGCTGCAGATCCTGCTGGCGCAGCTGCTGCCATTGCTCGCCCAGCCGGTGGGCCATGTGCCCGAAGCTGTGCTGGAGGATCGCCAGTTCGTCGCGCTCGCCCGGGCGCAGCGGTGTGGGCGGCGGCACCGTGCCGGGGGCGGCGCCGTCGACGTCGAACGCCTGGATGCGCCGGGTCAACTGGCGCAGCGGCCGGGTAACCCAGCGGAAGGCCACCACGCCGGCCAGCAGGCCGACCAGGGCCACGATCGCCAGCGACCACAGTGTGGTGCGCAGCGTGGCATTGGCGGCGATGTTGGCGGCCAGCGCCTCGCGCTGCTCGCCGACCAGCACCACGTAGATGTAGCCGGCCTGGCGCCCCTGCACCCACAGCGGCGCCGCGTTGAATACCTTGCGCCCGGTCGCGCTGCGCGGGTCGTCGCCGAGGATCGGCAGGGGATCGTCGCGCAGCAGGGCGCGCACCGGCGCCAGATCCACGCGGCTGCGCTTGAGGTGGCCGTCCGGCGCGTCGTGGCCGAGGATGCGGCCCTGATCGTCGAGCAGATACACCTCCACGCTCGGATTGACCGCCATCAACTTGCCGAACAGCGCACGCACTTCGCCGCCGCGCATGCCACGCGCATCCATCAGCTCGCCGCTGCGCGCGATGTGCTCGGCCAAGCCGCGCGACAGCCGCTGCACGGTTTCCTGCTCGTGCACCGCGGTGCTGCGCATCTGGATCATCACCAGCGCCGCGCAGCACACCAGCAGCAGCGCGCAGAACACCACCGACAGCCGCTGGGACAGGGTCAGGCGGATCATGCCGGCGCACCCTCGCTGCCATCGACAAGTTTGTAGCCGCGCCCCCACACCGTCTGGATGCGCTGCGGGGTCGCCGGGTCGCGTTCGATCTTGTTGCGCAGGCGGTTGATATGCGTGTTGACGGTGTGTTCGTAGCCGTCGTGCTGGTATCCCCAGACCTGGTTGAGCAGGTCCATGCGCGAATACACCTGGCCCGGGTGCCGGGCGAAGAAATACAGCAGGTCGAACTCACGCGGCGTCAGCTCCAGCGCCCGGCCCTCCAGCTGCGCGGTGCGCGCGACCGGATCGATGCGGATGCCGGCCACGTCCAGCTCGCCGGCATCGATGCGGGCGTTCAGCGCCATCGCTTCCACCCGACGCAGCAGCGCCTTGACCCGCGCCACCAGCTCCAGCATCGAGAACGGTTTGGCCAGGTAGTCGTCCGCCCCCAGCTCCAGCCCGAGGATGCGATGCACTTCGCTGGCGCGCGCGCTGGTGATGATGATCGGGGTATAGCGCGCCATCGCACGCGCGCGCTTGCAGATTTCCAGGCCATCCACGCCCGGCAGCATCAGGTCCAGCACCAGCGCGCTCCACGGCTGCCCTTCGAGCAGGGCCAGCCCCTCATCGCCGGTGGCGGCATGGGTGACGTCATAGCCCTCGTCGCGCAGGTGCATGCGCAGCAGGGTGGCGATGTGGACATCGTCTTCGACGATCAGGACACGCTTGGCGCTGCTCATCGGCACGGGGCGATCGGCAAGGGACATGGCCGCATTGTCGGCCGATCCGCACCTGAATGTGTCACGGAAAATTTAACCCTGCGTGAGGATTCGTTGACCGGGCCGGGCGCAGCATGGCCGCATCGTATCCCTCCCCGGAGATCGGCCATGCGCTACACCCGTCGCAATGTGCTCGGCATGGGCGGCATGGCCGCTGCCGCCGGCCTGTTCGGCCTGACCGCCTGCAGCGGCCCCGCACCCGCCGCCCCCGCTGCACCGGTGCGCCAGTTCGAGGTGATGCGCACGGACGCGCAATGGCAGGCCCAACTCAGCCCGGCGCAGTACGCGGTGCTGCGCCGGCAGAGTACCGAACGCCCCTTCAGCAGCCCGCTCAACAAGGAGCACCGGCGCGGCACCTTCACCTGCGCCGGCTGCGCGCTGCCGTTGTTCTCTTCCTCCACCAAGTTCGACAGCGGCACCGGCTGGCCGAGCTTCTGGGCGCCGCTGCACGACGCGGTGGGCGAGGATCGCGACACCACTTTCGGCATGGTGCGCGTGGAAGCCCATTGCCGCCGCTGCGGTGGTCACCTCGGCCACGTCTTCGATGACGGCCCGCGCCCCACCGGCCTGCGCTACTGCATGAACGGCGTGGCGATGCAGTTCGTGCCGCGCGCCGCCGACACCAGCACCTGACACCCGGCCGCTGCCCGGCATTCCCCCTCTCTGAAAGGACCTTCCGATGCTCCTGCTTGTGCTGGCCTACCTGGGTGGCGTGCTGACCATCCTCAGCCCCTGCATCCTGCCCGTGCTGCCGTTCGTGTTCGCGCGCTCGGACCGGCCGTTCCTGCGCAGCGGCCTGCCGCTGCTGGTGGGCATGGCGCTGATGTTCGCGGTGGTCGCCAGCCTGGCGGCGGTCGGCAGCCAGTGGGTGGCCCAGGCCAACCAGGTGGGCCGCTGGATCGCGCTGGTGGTGATGGCGGTGTTTGCCGTGGCGCTGCTGTGGCCGACGCTGGCCAACCGGCTGCTGTCGCCGTTCCAGCGCCTGGGTGCGCGCCTGAGTGCGTCGGCCGATGCGGCCAGCGATGCCGGGCGCGGCGGGGTGGGCACCTCGCTGCTGATCGGCGTGGCCACCGGCCTGCTGTGGGCGCCGTGCGCCGGCCCGATCCTGGGCCTGATCCTGACCGGTGCGGCGTTGCAGGGTGCCAGTGTGGGCACCAGCGGCCTGCTGCTGGCCTATGCGCTCGGCGCGGCCACCTCGCTGGCGCTGGCGATCTGGATCGGCGGGCGCGTGTTCGCCGCCCTCAAGCAACGCCTGGGCGTGGGCGAATGGGTGCGCCGCGGACTGGGCATTGCCGCGCTGCTGGCGGTGGTGGCCATCGCGATGGGCTGGGATACCGGCGTGCTGACGCGCCTGTCCACGGTCAGTACCGCGCGGCTGGAGCAGGGGCTGCTGGATGCACTGCCTGGGCAGTCGCCGGCGCCCGGCGGCGCGATGATGATGCGGGCCGCCGATGCGGGGCCCGGCGGCGAGCTGCCGGTTGAAGGCCCCCTGCCCTCGCTCGCCGGCGCCACCGGCTGGCTCAACAGCCCGCCACTGGATGGGCCGGCGCTGCGCGGCAAGGTGGTGCTGGTCGATTTCTGGACCTACTCCTGCATCAACTGCCTGCGCGCCCTGCCCTACGTGCGCGAATGGGCCGAGCGCTACCGCGACCACGGGCTGGTGGTGATCGGCGTGCACGCGCCGGAGTTCGCCTTCGAGCGCAACCTCGGCAACGTGCAGCGCGCGGTCAAGGATCTGCAGGTCACCTATCCGGTGGCGATCGACAACGATTTTGCGATCTGGCGCGGCTTCAACAACCGCTACTGGCCGGCGCACTACTTCATCGATGCCCAGGGCCGCATCCGCGCGCACCACTTCGGCGAAGGCAACTATGCGCAGTCCGAGCAGATCATCCGCCAACTGCTGCGCGAGGCCGGCAACACCCTGCCCGGCGAACCCGCGCCGGCAATGGCGATGGCCGCCGCAGCACGCGAGGGCGTGGAGCGCCAGGCCGACATGCGCAACCTCAAGTCGCCGGAAACCTACCTCGGCCACGCGCGCGCCGAGAACTTCGCCTCCCCGGGCGGCCAGCAGCCCGACCGCCAGGCCGACTACCAGGTACCGGCCACGCTGGCGCTCAACCAGTGGGCGCTGGGCGGCCGCTGGACGGTAGGCGACGAGGACGCACAGCTGGCGCAGGCCGGTGGCCGCATCGCGTTCCGCTTCCACGCGCGCGACCTGCACCTGGTGCTGGCCCCGGCGCAGGACGGCAAGCCGGTGCGCTACCGCGTGCGCCTGGATGGCCAGCCGCCGGGCGCGGCCGCCGGCGGCGACGTATCCGCCGATGGCAGCGGCCAGGTCGGCGAGCACCGTCTGTACCAGTTGATCCGCCAATCCGGCGATGTGCGTGAACGCACCTTCGAGATCGAGTTCCTCGATCCGGGTGTTCATGCCTACGCCTTCACCTTCGGTTGAGCCGGGAGGCCTTCGATGAAACTCAGTATCGACAAGCTGGTGGCCGGCGGGATTGCCGGTGTCATTGCAGCGTTGACCGTGACCGCCGTGCTCAGCCTGGATCGTCCCGCGCATGCGGCGGCCGCGATGGTCAGCGTGCCGGCGCCCAGCGGGCCCGCCAACGTTGCGCAACCGGGCAGCAGGCGTGCGCAGGTGGTGTTCGCCGGCGGCTGCTTCTGGGGGGTGCAGGGGGTGTTCCAGCACATCAAGGGCGTCAACAACGCGGTGTCCGGCTACATCGGCGGCAACGCCGGCACGGCCAGCTACACGCGCGTGGGCACCGGCACCACCGGCCATGCCGAGGCGGTGCAGGTCACCTACGATCCGAGCCAGGTGAGCTATGCGCAGCTGATGCAGGTGTTCTTCTCGGTGGCGCACGATCCCACCCAGCTCAACCGGCAGGGCCCCGACCAGGGCACCCAGTACCGCTCGGCGATCTACATCGACGACACCGCGCAGCGCGATGCGACCCGTGCCTACATCGCCCAGCTGGAGCGCGCCAAGGTGTGGGCCGCGCCGGTGGTGACCCAGGTCGACGGCGGCAAGCGTTTCTTCGCGGCCGAGGACTACCACCAGAACTACCTCACCCTGCACCCGGAGTCGCTGTACATCCGCATCAACGACCTGCCCAAGGTGGAGGCGCTGAAGCGCCAGTACCCGGCGCTCTACCGCGACACCCCGCGCCTGGTGTCGACGCTGTCGGCGCGCTGACGGAACGGAAAAAAGCGCACGGCGAAACACCGCACCGCCGTGCGCGAGGGAAGTCCGGGATGCGCGGCGGGTGGGCTCCGCCGGGCTGGCCAGGCCATGCTAGGCTGCGCGGACCAGCGGATACAGCGCCAGATTGCAGGCATCCGCATGGATACAGATTCCCGTGGATGAGCCCGCATGTCAGCCAACCTCTACCAGTCCCTGGCCGATGAAATGGCCGATGCGATCCACAGCGGTCGCTTGCCCGCCGGTGCGCGCCTGCCCTCGCTGCGCGGCCTGGCCGCGCAGCGCAAGCTCAGCCTCAACACCGTGATCGCCGCGTACCGCCAACTGGAGGATGCGGGGCTGGTGATGCCACGGCCAAAGGCCGGTTTCGTGGTCAGCCCGCGTCTGCCCGAGCCCACCCGCTCGCTGCGCCAGGCGCCGTCGCTGGCGACCGCCCCGGCGCAGCAGGTGATGATGGCGCGTGTACTGGCCGCCCAGCAGCAGCCCGGCGTCGTCGATCTGGCCTTTGCCGGCCCGCGCGGCCGGCGCTTCTATCCCGGTGCGAAGCTGGCGCGCAGCACCGCGCAGGTGCTGCGGCGCTCGGCGGACATGGTCGAAACCTATGCGCGCCCGAATGCGGCGCGGCGGCTGCTGGAGCAGATCGTGCGGCGCGGCCCACGGCTGGGGCTGCACACCAGTGTGGAGCGGCTGGTGCTGACCCACGGCGCGATGGAAGCACTGCAGCTGGCATTGCGCGCGGTGACGCGACCGGGCGATGCCGTCGGTATCGAAGCCCCCTCGTACTTCAATCTGTACCCGTTGCTGGGCAGCCTGGGACTGAAGGCGATCGAACTGCCCACCGATCCGCGCCACGGCCTTGACGTGGACGCGGTGGAGGCACAGCTGCAGCACCGCGCGCTGGCCGCGATCGTGGCGATGCCGAGCGTGCACAACCCGCTGGGCTGCACCATGCCGGTCGCGGCCAAGCAGCGGCTGGCCGCGCTGGTCAATCAGTTCCGCATCCCGCTGATCGAGGATGCGGTATACGCCGAGCTGCAGTACCAGGAACCGCTCGCGCCGCTGCTCAAATCCTTCGACGACGACGGCTGGGTGATGGTGTGCAGCAGTTTCTCCAAGACGCTGGCACCGGATTACCGGATCGGCTGGCTGGACGGCGGTCGCTTCGCTGCGGACATCCAGCTGCTCAAGTTCCAGTCCACCGGCGCCGAATCGCGCCTGCTCGGCGAGGCGGTGGCCGCGTTCCTGGAAGCGGGCAGTTACGAGCACCACCTGCGGAGACTGCGGCGGCTGTACGCCGAGCAGGTCGGCCGCGTGCGCAGCCTGATCGCGCAGCATTTCCCCCCCGGCACCCGCGCCACCCAGCCGACCGGCGGTTTTCTGCTGTGGGTGGAGCTGCCCGTCGACATCGAGGCCGGGACGCTGTTCGACCTGGCGCTGGCCGAGGGCGTGGTGTTCATGCCCGGCCAGGTGTATTCGCGCGGTGCGCGCTACCGCCACTGCCTGCGCCTGTCGTGCTGCCAGGAGCTGGATGAGCGCTACGTCGGCGCGATCGCCACGCTCGGCCGGATCGCCCACACCCTGCAGGCGACCGCGCGCGGCTAGCTAGACGGCCAACCGCCCGGCCAACGTGGCCGGATCGGCGCCGGGGGCGTACGGCAGGCGGCCCCAGCACGGCATCGGCAGGCGCGCACGCAGCAGCGCCATGTTCTCGTCGCGACGCGCCATCGACGGGTCCACCTCGTTGGCGATCCAGCCGATGCAGGTGGCCCCGCTGGCCTGGATCGCCGCGGCGGTCAGGCGCGCGTGGTTGAGGCAGCCCAGCCGCAGGCCAACCACCATCACCACCGGCAGCTGCAGGGCATGCACCAGGTCGGCCTGGTCGAGGATGCCCGACAGCGGTGCCAGCCAGCCCCCCACTCCTTCCACCACCACGGTGTCGGCGCTGGCGCGCAGGCGGGCGAACGCCGTCTCGATCGGGCCCAGCGACAGCGTGACGCCGGCCTCGGCCGCGGCAATCTCCGGTGCCAGCGGCTGCTCGAGCGCGAACGGGTTCAGATCGTCATAGGCCGGCACCGGATGGCTGGCCGCCAGCAGCGCGGTCGCGTCCTCGTTGCGCAGGCCCGCGTCGGTGCGGGTACAGCCGCTGGCCACCGGCTTCATGCCCACCGCGCGCAGGCCACGCTGGCGCAGCGCGTGCAGCAGCACGCAGCTGCTGAAGGTCTTGCCGATCCCGGTGTCGGTACCGGTGACGTACAGGGCAGTGGGCAACGGGGCAGGCAGGGACATGGACGGTTCCGGCAGGAAAGCGCCCATTATCGGCCTGCCGCCGCCTGGCGCGACGGCGCACCGCTGCGTTGCACCCGGCCCGGCGCAGGCGACCGCCCTGCTTGCTAGACTGCGGCCATGTTCGATACTTCCACGCTCACCGGCAGCAAGCCGGAACAGTACGGCCAGCTGCTGGCCCAGGCGCGCGCCCTGGTGCATGGCGAGCGCGACCGGATCGCCAATGCGGCCAACCTGTCGGCGCTGGTCTACCACGCGCTGCCGCACCTGAACTGGGTCGGGTTCTACTTCTACGACGGCACCGAGCTGGTGGTCGGGCCGTTCCAGGGCCTGCCGGCCTGCGTGCGCATCCCGCTGGACAAGGGCGTCTGCGGTGCCGCCGCCTCGCAGCGACGCACGCAGCGGATCGAAGACGTGGACGCCTTCCCCGGCCACATCGCCTGCGATTCGGCCTCGCGCTCGGAGCTGGTGGTGCCGCTGGTCAAGGGTGACACGCTGATCGGCGTGTTCGACCTGGACAGCCCGTCGCTGGCCCGCTTCGACGCCGAGGACCAGGCCGGTCTGGAAGCGATCGCCGCGGTGTTCGTCGAGGCGCTGGGATGAGCGCCAAGCTGCGCAACATCGGCCCCAAAAGCGCAGCCTGGCTGCGTCAGGTCGGGCTGCGCACGCCGGAGGATCTGATCGCCGCCGGTGCGGTGGGCGCGTTCGTGAAGGTCAAGCGCGCCGGCTTCAAGCCCAGCCTCAACCTGCTGTACTCGCTGGAAGGCGCGCTGCAGGACTGCCATTGGCAGGAACTGCCGGAGGCGCGCCGGATTGAACTGGTTGCCGCCTACGACGCGATCATTGCCGACAACCCGCTGAAGAAGGCGCCGCCGGCGTCCGGGCCGGTCTATGACCGCACGCCCGAGCAGCAGGATGACGAGGACGATACCTAGGGTTGCTGCAGTTCCAGCAGCTCGCCCCACAGGCGGTCCTCGTCGCGCTCCACGCGCAGCTGCAGCCGCGTGCCGTGATCGATGCGCAGTGCCCAGCACATCGCCAGCGGCAGGCCGCAGACCTGCGACAGCACCATCCGCAGCGGGCCGCCGTGGCTGACGATCACGGTGGGAACCGGATCGGGATCATCCAGCAGGCGGTGCAGGCCGCGCGCGATGCGGCGCTCGAAGTGGCCCCAGCTTTCGCCATGCGGCGGTGGATTGGCGTGCGGGTCCAAGTGGAAGGCCGACACGGCCTCCATCGGCAAGGCCTCCAGTGCCGCGCCGTCCCAGTCGCCGAAGTCGAGTTCTTCCCACTCCTCGTCCGCTTCCACCTGCAGCGCACGCGGCGCGGCCAGTGCGTCGGCGGTAGCCATCGCACGCGTGCGCGGCGAGCTCAACACGCGCTGCCAGGACAGCGATGCGTAGCGCTCGCACAGGGCCACGGTGCTGCCCGGATCGAGCGGAGGATCGGTACGACCGTCCAGGTGGTCATCGCGGCCGGTGCTGGCGTGGCGGATCAGGTCGAGGATCACGCACCGCCCCCTGTATCCCGCGTTGCGGTGGGCCGGTGGAGTTCACGGGCGTCCTCGCACGGGTGCTGCAACCACAGTGGGGTCATGGGGATCACATCGAAAAGACGAGGCGCATTCTAACCGCTGCGTCCCATCGCCCCGGGCGGATGCCTTAGACTTCGCCCACTTTCAGGTGACCTGCGGCGCATGCCGGCAGGTTGAAACGGGAAGCCGGTGACGCGTCAGGCACAGCCTGTCCGCCACTCCGGCACTGCCCCCGCAACGGTAAGCGTGGAGACACCAGGCAGTACGCCACTGTGCTTCGGCATGGGAAGGCGCCTGGTGGGATGGCGCTGCCATCCACCCGCAAGTCCGGAGACCGGCCTGGGAGACGACGGATCGCGACGCGTCGCGACCTTCCCCACCCTTTGCCGCGCGGGCGTGCGCGGCACCCGGAGTCCACGATGAAGCTGCAAACCCGAATCCTTTCCCTGGCCGTGCTGTCGGCATTGCCGCTGATGGCGGCCGCCCAGGACGACGCGACCGCACTCGACCAGGTCCTGGTCACTGCCACGCGCACGCCGATCGCCCTGCAGGACAGCATCTCGCCTGCGCAGGTGATCGACCGCGCGGAGATCGAGCGCAGCCAGGCGCCGTCGCTGCAGGACCTGCTGCGCGGCCGTGCCGGCATCAACCTCAACAACAGCGGTGGGCTGGGCAAGCAGAGCTCGCTGTTCCTGCGCGGCACCAACTCGGCCCACACCCTGGTGCTGGTGGACGGCGTGCGCATCAACACCGGCGATCTCGGCCTGGCCATGCTGCAGGACCTGCCGCTGGCGCAGATCGAGCGCGTGGAAATCGTGCGCGGCCCGCAGTCCAGCCTGTACGGTGCCGATGCGATCGGTGGCGTGATCCAGATCTTCACCCGCCGCAACGCCGGCCAGTTCGCTCCGCACCTGCAGCTGGGCGGCGGCAGCAACGGCCTGCGCGAGGCCAGCGGCGGCTTTGGCGGCAGCGGCGAGCGTGGCTGGTTCGGCACCGATATCGCCTACCAGCACACCGACGGCATCAATGCCTGCCGCGGCAACCCGATCACCTTCGCCGGCTGCGGCGCCGACGAGCCCGACCGCGACGGCTACCGCAACCTGTCGATGAGCCTGCGTGGCGGCTACGCCCTGAGCGATGCCTGGCAGGTGGAAGGCACTGCGCTGCGTGCCGAAGGCGAGAACCACTACGACGGCTACTACAACTATTCGGAAACGCTGCAGCAGGTGCTGGGCGGCAAGGTGCGCTACACCCCGAGCGAGCGCGTCACCCTGACCGTCAATGCCGGCCGTGCCGACAACGAGTCGCAGAACTACAACGGCAGCACCTGGCTGGGCGCGGCGCAGACCCACCGTGACAGCGCGTCGGTGCAGGCCGACATCGGCGTCGCCGAGGGCCAGCTGCTCAGTGCCGGCGTGGACTGGAGCCAGGACAACCTGGACGGCAGCAGCGCCGGCTACCTTGTCGACAGCCGCGACAACACCGGCGTGTTCGTGCAGTACCAGGGCCGCTTCGGCGCGCACCACCTGCAGGCCAGCGTGCGCAACGACGACAACGAGCAGTTCGGCAACCACACCACCGGCAGCCTCGGCTGGGGCATGGAGCTGGGCGGCGGCGTCCGCCTCAACGCCAGCTACGGCACCGCGTTCAAGGCGCCGACCTTCAGCGACCTGTACGACCCGTGGAGCGGCGTGCCGACGCTGGACCCGGAAACGTCCAAGAGCGCCAACGTGGGCATTGCCCAGCAGGGCGACGGCTGGCGCTGGGGCCTGGATGTGTATGAGACCCGCATCGACGACCTGATCACCTATGACGCCACCACCTTCATGATGTCGCAGGTGGAGAAGGCGCGCATCCGCGGTGCCGAGCTGACCGGTGCGATCACCGTGGCCGGCGTCGATGTCAGCGCCCAGCTCAGCCACACCGACCCGCGCAACCGCACCGACGGCAGCGCGCAGTTCGACAACTGGCTGGCGCGCCGCGCGCAGAACACCGCACGCCTGGACATCGACCGCCGCTTCGGCGACTTCCGCGCGGGCGTGACCGCCAACGGTGCCGGCAAACGCTATGACAATGCCGCCAACACTGTGCGCCTGGGCGGCTATGGCACCGTCGACCTGCGCATGGAATATGCGATCAGCCGTGACTGGTCGGTGCTCGGCCGGGTCAGCAACCTGTTCGACCGCGACTACGAAACGGTGGCCTGGTACAACCAGCCCGGCCGCGAGTACCGCCTGAGCGTGCGTTACCAGCCGAAATGAGGGACCGGGACGGCGGCATCGCCGCCGTTCCACCTGCGGTGGGTGCCGACCGTTGGTCGGCACGTGCCTCCGGTCGCGTTACAACCCGGGCAACGCCCGCAGGTCATCCACCACCGCCACCGCCTCGACCGTGTCCAGGTCCAGCCCGCGCGGATAGCCATAGCGCACCAGCGCCACCGGCATGCCCGCATCCACGGCGGCACGGTAGTCGGTGATCGAGTCGCCCACCATCAACGCCGCCGCCGGCGCAACCTTGAACGCGTCGGCAATGTGCCGCAGCGGCACGCCGCTGGGCTTGCGCTCAGGCAATGAATCGCCGCCCAGCACCAGCGCGAACAGGTTCTGCAGGCCAAAATGCTGCAGCAGCGGGGCCACCAGCGCCGACGGCTTGTTGGTGCAGATCGCCAGCGTCACGTTGCGGTCGCGCAGCGCATGCAGCGCCGCTTCAACACCGTCGAACAGACGCGGGCTGCGCAGCAGGCAGGCCTCGTAGTGGCGCATGAAGCCGGGCATGACCGCGTCCAGATCGGCATCGCTGCCGGCCGCAGTGAAGGCCTGCTCCACCAGCCGGCGCACGCCATCACCGATCCAGGTCAGCACCGTGGCCTCGGGCACCCGCGGCAATTGCCAGTCTTCCAGCGTGCGGTTCAGCGCTTCGGCGATATCGGCCGCGCTGTCGACCAGCGTGCCATCCAGATCGAACACCACCAACGGATACGGATACGACAAGGCGCAGCTCACTTCAACGACGTGGGAAGGCCATTGTACGCGGCGCCCTGTGCTCAGATCCGCGACAGAAACGCCGGGCTGGAGAAGCGTTCCACCAGGAAGTCCAGGAAGCTGCGCATGATCGTCGGCAGCTGCCGCCGCGACGCGTACACCGCGTGGATGCCCAGGCCTTCCACCTCGTAGTCCGGCAGCACTTCGACCAGCTCGCCGCTGCGCAGCAGCGGGCCGATCTGATAGGTGGGCAGCATGGCGATGCCGGCACCGGCCCGCACCGCCTCCAGCAGCAGCGAGGCCTCGTTGGCGCTGATATTGCCGCCCACCGCCACGGCAATCGCACGGCCGTCGCGCTGCAGGTGCCACACGCTCTTGCCGACGTAGTGGTGGGTGAGGCAGTTGTGCGTGGCCAGCTCGTCGGCGGACGTCGGCGCGCCGCGTTCGGCCAGGTACGACGGTGCCGCGCACAGCACCGAGCGGCACGGTGCCAGCCGCCGCGCGATCAGCGCCGGATCGATCGCGCGCGAGATGCGTACGGCGATATCCACGCGCTCCTCGACCAGGTTCACCACCCGGTCCACCAGCAGCAGTTCGACCCGCGTCAGCGGATGCCGCTTCACGAAGTCGGCTACTGCCGCCGCCAGGTGGATCTGCCCGAACGACACGCTGGCGGTCACCCGGATCAGTCCGTGCGGTTCGGGATTGTCGTTGGCCAGTTCGCCGTGCAGTTCATCGCCGATCGCCAGCATCTGCCGGAAGCGCAGCAATGCGGCTTCGCCCGGCCCGGTCAGGCTGATCCGACGCGTGGTCCGGTGCAGCAGGCGGGCGCCCAGCCAGCGCTCCACCTCGGCCAGGTAGCGGGTCACCATCGCCCGCGACATCTCCAGCGCCTCGGCGGCCGCAGTCAGGCTCCCGCGCTCGACTACCTCGACGAAGACATTCATGGCGGTCATGCGGTCCATTTGATCGTTCCACGCAACAAATTAGGCCGTTATACGCGGTTTTTCGGACGATTTCAGGCGCATAAGCTGGCCTTTCTCCCTCAACGGAACCCGCCCCATGAAGATCGCCCTCGTCGGTGCCACCGGCAACATCGGCCGTGAAATCACCCGCCAGGCCCTCGCCCGCGGCCACCAGGTCACGGCCATCGTGCGCCGCGACACCGCGCTGCCTGCCGAACTGGACGGCGCCACGCTGGCCGTCGCCGCGCTGGACGACACCGACGCCCTGGCTGCGGTGATCGCCGGCCACGACGTGCTGGCCAGCGCCTTCGGCCCCCGCCCGGGCGACGACCCGGCCACCGTCACCACCGTTACCGCCGAGCTGGTAAAGGCCGCGCGCCAGGCTGGCGTACCGCGTTTCCTGATGGTGGGCGGCGCCGGCACGCTGGAGGTGGCCCCGGGCGTGCAGCTGGTGGATACCGATGGCTTCCCCGACGCGTACAAGCCGGTGGCACTGGCCGCCCGCCAGGCATTCAACCTGCTGCAGAAGGTGGACGATCTGGACTGGACGTTCTACTCCCCGGCGGCTGAAATCGGCCCGGGGCCGCAGAAGGGCGGGTTCCGGACGCAGGCCCGGCAGTTCCTGGTGGGCGCCGATGGCCACAGCCGGATCAGCTACGCCGACTACGCCGATGCGTTCGTGAGCGAGATCGAGACGCCGCAGTACCTGCGCCAGATCGCCACCGTCGCGTACTGACCAACGGCCGGGCCCCGCCCGGCTCCACCAGGCCCCGGCATGCCGCCGGGGCCCTGTCGCACAGGACCCATTCAAATGCCTATCTTTTCGCGCACCCCACTGCTGCTGGCGCTGGCCGTTGGCACCGCGCTCGGCGTGGCGGCACCCGCCATCAGCCACGCCGCCCCTGCCACCGCGCAGCGCGCCCCGGTGCAGGTGCAGCCGTATCACCCTGGGGAGAAGGCACTGTTTTCGGTGTCCTCCACCCTGGTCACCGGCCAGCACGACGCAATCCTCGTCGATGCCCAGTTCGCGGCCTCGGATGCGGCCCAGCTGGTGCAGCGCATCCGCGACAGCGGCAAGCACCTGACCACCATCTACATCAGCCACGGCGACCCCGACTACTACTTCGGCCTGGCCACCGTGCAGGACGCCTACCCCGACGCCCGCATCGTCGCCACCGCGCAGACCGTCGCGCATATCCAGGCTACGCAGGCCGGCAAGCTGGCGTACTGGGGGCCGAAGATGGGCGCGGACAAGCCGGCACGCATCGTTATCCCGCAGGTGCTCGACGGCGACAGCCTCACGCTGGAAGGACAGACGCTGCGCATCATCGGTCTGGACGGCCCCACCCCGGATCGCACTGTGGTGTGGGTGCCGGCGCTGCGCACCGTCCTGGGCGGCATTCCCGTGGTCAGTGGCGAGCACGTGTGGATGGCCGATACGCAGAGTGCGCAGTCGCACGCGGACTGGTTGACGACCCTGGCGCAGATCAAGGCGCTGAAGCCGGTGCGCGTCATTCCCGGGCACTACGCCACGGGCGCGGCGCTGGATGCCGGCGCGCTCGATTTCACCGCCGCCTACATCCGTGCCTTCGATGCGGAAGCCGCGCGTAGTGCAGATGCCGATGCCCTGATTGCGGCGATGAAAACGCGCTACCCGCACCTGCAGGGCGTGGATTCGCTGGCATTGAGCGCCAAGGTCGCCAAGGGCGAGATGCGCTGGCCGTAAGCGGCCGTCACGCCTCGTCGAAGTGATCGAACAGGCCGGGCTGGCGCACCGGTTCGCGCTCGCGGAAGCCGCCCAGCCCGACGCCGACCAGGCGATAGCGCGTGTCGGCCGGCAGGTCGACGCGCGCGCGCAGCGCCAGTGCGATATCGCGCAGTTCTTCCATCGACTCCGGCGGCGACTCCGGGGTGAAGCTGCGGGTGATGATGCGGAACTGCGCGGTCTTCAGCTTCAGCACCACCGTGTGCCCGACCCGCTCGGTTCTGCGCGTTGCCTGCCACGTCTTTCCGGCCAGCGCGATGATGGCCGGGTCGAGCGCATCCAGCGGCAGGTCCTCGGCGAAGGTGTCCTCCGAAGAAATCGACTGCACCGGCTGGTCCGGTTCCACCGGGCGCTCGTCGATGCCACGCGCGCGCCGATACAGGCTTGCGCCGAAGCTGCCGAAACGCGTTTCCAGCACCTCCAGCGGCAACGCACGCAGATCGCCCACGGTGACGATGCCCAGTTCGGTCAGCTTGCCTTCCATCACCTTGCCCACCCCCGGCACCCGCTTGACCGGCAACGGGGTGAGGAACTGTTCCACCCGATGCGGCGGCACCACGAACTGGCCATCCGGCTTGCGCCAGTCCGAGGCGATTTTGGCCAGGAATTTGTTCGGCGCGATCCCGGCCGAGGCGGTCAGCTGCGTTTCCTCACGGATCTGCGCGCGGATGATCGCCGCGATCTCGGTCGCCACCGTCATGCCGCCCTTGTGCACGGTCACATCCAGGTACGCCTCGTCCAGCGACAACGGTTCGACCAGATCGGTATGCCGCAGGAAAATCTCGCGCACCACGCGCGACACCGCCTTGTAACGGGCGAAATCGGGCGGCACGAACACCGCGTCCGGACACAGCCGTTCGGCACGCAGCGCCGGCATCGCCGAGCGGATGCCGAACACCCGCGCCTCGTACGACGCCGCGCACACCACCGACCGCGCGCCCTTCCACGCCACCACCACCGGCCGGCCACGCAACGAGGGGTCGTCGCGCTGCTCCACCGACGCGTAGAACGCGTCCATGTCGACGTGGATGATCTTGCGGAGGGCGGGCACGGCGTGACGGACTCGGGTCAGATGAACAAGATTACAGCCACACGCTTGGGTATGGTCTTTTCATAACAACAACATGCGTTTTTGAACCTGAAAACACTACGCTGGCGTACGGTTAAAACGTTTGATTGAAACGATTTTCCTCTGCACTCTTGAGCACTTGTCTTTTATCAAGAGCAGCCGAGCGGCGCTCGGATGTACCCGATGACAACTTCAGGATTGCGCTTTTCATGACTCGTCTCAACGCGTTCTCGCGCGAACAGCTGCTGGCCAGCGCCCGCGGCGAATTGTTCGGCCCGGGCAGCGGTCGCCTGCCCAACGATCCGATGCTGATGTTCGATCGCATCACCGATATCCGCGAGGACGGCGGCCCACACGGCAAGGGACTGGTACGCGCGGAACTGGATATCCGCCCTGACCTGTGGTTCTTCGGGTGCCACTTCATCGGCGACCCGGTCATGCCCGGTTGCCTGGGCCTGGATGCGATGTGGCAGCTCACCGGCTTCTACCTGACCTGGCTGGGCGCCCCCGGCCGCGGCCGCGCACTGGGCTGCGGCGAGGTGAAGTTCACCGGCCAGGTGCTGCCCGAGGCCAAGCTGGTCAGCTACGAAATCGACATCACCCGCGTCATCAACCGCAAGCTGGTGATGGCCCAGGCCGACGCCCGCATGCTGGTGGACGGCCGCGAAATCTATACCGCCAAGGACCTGCGTGTGGGTCTGTTCACTTCCACTGAGAACTTCTGATGCGTCGCGTCGTCATTACCGGAATGGGCATCACTTCGTGCCTGGGCAACGATCTGGACACCGTGTCCACCGCGCTGCGTGAAGGCCGCGCCGGCATCCGCACCCTGCCCGACCACGCCGACGCCGGCCTGCGCAGCCACGTGGGCGGCAACATCGAGCTGGATCTGGATGCGCAGATCGACCGCAAGCTGAAGCGTTTCATGAGCGATGCGTCGGCGTATGCGTACATCGCCATGCGCGATGCGATCGCCGATGCCGGCCTGGAGGCCGACCAGGTCGCCAACCCGCGCACCGGCCTGATCGCCGGTTCCGGCGGCGGCTCCAGCCAGTGGCAGGTCGAATCGGCCGACATCCTGCGCGCGCGTGGCGTGCGCAAGGTCGGCCCGTACATGGTGCCGCGCACGATGTGCTCCACGGTGTCGGCATGCCTGTCCACCGCGTTCCAGATCAAGGGCCTGAGCTATTCGCTGTCGGCCGCCTGCGCCACCTCGGCGCACTGCATCGGCGCCGCCGCGGACCTGATCCGGCACGGCGCGCAGGACGTGATGTTCGCCGGTGGCGGCGAAGACCTGCATTGGTCGATGAGCGTGATGTTCGATGCGATGGGCGCGCTGTCCACCCGCTTCAACGAAACCCCGGCCAGAGCCTCGCGTCCGTACGACAAGGACCGCGACGGCTTCGTCATCGCCGGTGGCGGCGGCATGCTGGTGCTGGAGGATTACGACCACGCCGTTGCGCGTGGGGCACGCATCTACGCCGAGCTGGTGGGCTATGGCGTTACCTCCGATGGCGCCGACATGGTTGCACCGTCGGGCGAAGGCGCGGTGCGCTGCATGAACATGGCGATGGCCAATCTGTCCGCCCCGATCGACTACCTCAACACGCACGGCACCTCGACCCCGCTGGGCGATGTCACCGAGCTGAAGGCGGTGCGCGAAGTGTTCGGCGAGAACGTGCCGCCGCTGTCGTCGACCAAGGCGCTGTCGGGCCATTCGCTGGGCGCCGCCAGCGTGCACGAAGCGATCTACTGCCTGCTGATGATGCGCGACGGCTTCATCGCCGGCTCGGCCAACATCGGCGAGCTGGACCCGCTGGTGGAAGGCTTCCCGATCGTGCGCGAAAGCCACGACGCGCAGTTGAACACGGTGATGTCCAACAGCTTCGGCTTCGGCGGCACCAACGCCGCGCTGGTGTTCGGCCGGGTGTAAGCCGAGCGGACCCCGCGCGAAGAAAAGCCCGGCCAAGCGCCGGGCTTTTTTTTGGCTGCGGCATGCCGCCGCGTAAACCGGTGGAGCCGACCGTTGGTCGGCTGCGGGCTGGTCGGTGGCGGAACGGAGAGCAGCCGACTAGCAGTCGGCTCTACAAACAGCGACGCGTGGCGGTGGTCAGCGGTGCACCGGTAGAGCCGACCGTTGGTCGGCTGCGCGCGCAGCGCGCGGGGGGTGGTCGGTGGCGGAGCGGAGAGCAGCCGACTGACAGTCGGCTCTACCAGAGCGATGTGTGGCATTGCACCGGTAGAGCCGACCGTTGGTCGGCTGCGCGCAACGCGCGCGGGTTGGTCGGTGGCCGCACGGGGAGCAGCCGACTAGAAGTCGGCTCTACCAGAGCGACGCGTGGCGGTGCACCGGTAGAGCCGACCGTTGGTCGGCTGCGCGCGCAACGCGCGGGGGTTGGTCGGTGGCGGAACGGAGAGCAGCCGACTAGAAGTCGGCTCTACCAGAGCGATGCGTGGCGGTGCACCTGTAGAGCCGACCGTTGGTCGGCTGCGCGCAGCGCGCGTGGGTTGGTCGGTGGCGGAGCGGAGAGCAGCCGACTAGAAGTCGGCTCTACCCGAACGACGCGTGGCATTGCACCGGTAGAGCCGACCGTTGGTCGGCT
>NZ_JBMOWY010000009.1:0-32971 GCF_049310345.1 Stenotrophomonas sp. GZD-301
CCGACCGCTGGTCGGCACGATGCTTCAGGTGCCGGCCGTTGGCCGACACAATGCGGTGGGTGCCGGCCGTTGGTCGCCACGGTGCGGTGGGTGCCGACCGTTGGTCGGCATGGTGCGGTGGGCGCCGACCGTTGGTCGGCACGCTTCTCAGGCGGCGCGCGCCAGCCGCAGGAATTCCTCTGCACCCACCGGCCTGCCGAGGTGGTAGCCCTGCAGCAGATCACAGCCCAGGTCGCTCAGGTATTGGCGCTGGCCGTCGGTTTCCACGCCTTCGGCGACGATCTGCAGCTGCAGCGAGCGGCCGAGCGCGATGATCGAAGACACGATCGCGGCGTCCTCGGCGTTGTCTTCCAGATCATGCACGAAGGCTCGGTCGATCTTCAGCTCGGTGGCCGGCATGCGCTTGAGGTACAGCAGGCTGGAGTAGCCGGTGCCGAAATCGTCGATGGAGATGTTCACGCCCATCGCGGTCAGGCCGTGCAGGATCTGCAGGCTGGCCTCGACGTCTTTCATCGCGGTGGTCTCGGTGACTTCCAGGGTCAGCCAGCGCGGCGCCAGCGCATGGCGCTCCAGCGTGCTGCGCACGGTCTCGAGCAGGGTGCTGGAGCCGAACTGCAGGGGCGACAGATTGACTGACATCGACCAGTCCGCGTGGCCCGCGTCGTGCCATTGGCGCAGCTGTGCGCAGGCGCGATCCAGCACCCAGTCGCCGATCTGCAGGATCAGCCCGCTGCGCTCGGCCAGCGGAATGAAGGCGTCCGGCGACAGCAGCCCCAGCTCCGGATGCTGCCAGCGCACCAGGGCCTCGGCACCTGTCAGGGCCTGGCCGTTGGCCGGGAACTTGGGCTGGTAGTGCAGCACCAGCTCGTCGCGGATGACCGCCTTGCGCAGCTCCTGCAGCAGCTTCAGCTGCCGGTTGGCGCTGACGTTGAGCGACTGGGTGAAGAACGTATAGCCGTTACGGCCGGATTCCTTGGTGTGGTACATGGCCGCATCGGCATGTGCCATCAGGTCGCGTTCGCTGGTGGCGTCGGCCGGATACAGCGCGATACCCAGGCTGGCGCTGACCTGCAGCTCCAGCGCGTCGATCACGAAGGGTTCGGCGATGGTGGCGATGATGCGCTCGGCCACCACGGCGGCATCTTCCGGCGCGTCAACCTGGAACACGATGACGAACTCGTCGCCGCCCAGACGCGCGAAGGTGTCCTGTGCGCGCAGCAGCGCGGCCACGCGATGGCTCATCTGGATCAGCAGCTTGTCACCGAGTTGGTGGCCGTAGGCGTCGTTGATGGTCTTGAAGCCGTCCAGATCGCAGAACATCACCGCGAAGGTGAACTGGCGCCGGCGTGCTTTCTCGATTGCCTGCTCGATGCGGTCCTGCAGCAGCATCCGGTTGGGCAGCTGGGTCAACGGGTCATGCAGGGCGGCCTGGATCAGCTTTTCGTTGGCCTGGGCCAGCGAATCGGCCAGCAGGCCGGTGCGGGTGCGCATCTGGCGATCGAACACCGACGCGATCAGGGCAATGCCCAGCGTGGCCAGCGTGGTCACGATCACCAGCACCGCCAGCCACTTGCTGTCGATGCCGTCGCCGTAGGCCGCGCCGCAGATGCTGCCGGGCGGGAAGCTGGCGGCTGCCATGCCGGTGTAGTGCATGCCCACGATCGCCAGGCCCATCACCAGCGAGGCGACACCGCGCAGCAGGAACGGCCGTTGCTGTTCACCGCGCAGCCGGAAGGCGATCCACAACGCCGCGCCGGAGGCGGCGATGGCGATCATGATGGAGGCCGTGAACCACAGGGGATCGTAGGTGATGCCCGGCTGCATCTGCATCGCGCTCATGCCCAGGTAGTGCATCGCCGCGATGCCCAGGCCCATGAGTACGGCGCCGGCGCCCAGGCGCGCCCACGGCAGGTGGGGGCGGGAGACCAGCCACAGCGCATAGGCCGAGGCGCCGACCGACACGGCCAGCGAGTACAGGGTGATCGCCAGGTCGTAGCCGACCGGAATGGGCAGGTTGAACGCCAGCATGCCGATGAAGTGCATCGACCAGATGCCCAGGCCCATTGCAACGGCGCCACCGGCCAGCCACCAGCGTGCGACGCGCCCCTCGGTGCTGGCCAGGCGGCCGGCCATGTCCAGCGCCGTGTAGGAGGCGAGGATGGCAACCAGCAGCGAGAACACGACAAGACTCTGGCTGTAGGTGCCGGTCATGGAGAAAAACCTGGGGAGCGGAGGGGGTGCAGGAGTGCGCCGGGGTATCGGCGCCGGCGCGGGATTCTTTAGGCCCGTGCGCGCCGCGTCTCGGATGCTGCGACGCGGCTCGGCTATTCTGGGCGCCTGACGATGAAGTGGAAGTGGACATGGCCAAGAGGCTCACCGCCTACGTCTGCAGCGAATGCGGCGCGGAATACAGCAAATGGCAGGGCCAGTGCACCGAATGCGGGGTCTGGAACGTGCTGGGCGAGGTGGTGCTGGAAAGCGCTGCCGCCGCCAAGTCGCCTGCGTCGCGGCGCTCGGGCTGGGCCGGCAAGGTCGATGCGCCGCAGATCATGGCACTCAAGGATGTGCAGCAGACCGAGCACCTGCGGGTGAGCACCGGGATCGGCGAGTTCGACCGGGTGCTCGGCGGCGGGCTGGTGGAGGGTGCGGTGGTGCTGGTCGGCGGCGATCCGGGCATCGGCAAATCCACGCTGCTGCTGCAGGCCGTGGCAAAAATGGCGGCGACGCTGCCGGTGCTGTACATCACCGGTGAGGAGTCGCTGTCGCAGGTGGCCGGGCGCGCGGTACGCCTGGATCTGCCGTTGGACGGGGTCAATGCGCTGGCCGAGACCGGGATCGAAGCGATTCTCAGGCATGCCAGCGTGGCCAAGCCGAAGCTGATGGTCGCCGATTCGGTGCAGACGCTGTGGACCGAATCGCTGACCGCCGCACCCGGCTCGGTCAGCCAGGTGCGCGAAAGCGCGGCGCGTCTGGTGCGGTTCGCCAAGGAAACCGGCACCGCCGTGTTCCTGGTCGGTCACGTCACCAAGGAGGGCGGCATCGCCGGCCCGCGCGTGCTCGAACACATGGTCGATGCGGTGCTGTACTTCGAAGGCGAGAGCGGCAGCCGCTTCCGCCTGCTGCGTGCCTTCAAGAACCGCTTCGGCGCGGTCAACGAGCTGGGCGTGTTCGCGATGGGCGAGAAGGGGCTCAAGGAAGTCTCCAATCCCTCGGCGATCTTCCTGTCCGGTGGCAGCACGCGCCAGCCCGGCAGCTGCGTGATGGTGACCCGTGAGGGCACCCGGCCGTTGCTGGTGGAAGTACAGGCGCTGGTGGATTCCTCGCCGTTGTCCAACCCGCGCCGCGTGGCGGTGGGTCTGGAACAGAACCGGCTGGCCATGCTGCTGGCCGTACTGCACCGTCACGGCGGCGTGCTGGTCGGCGACCAGGACGTGTTCGTCAATGTCGTGGGTGGCATCCGCGTGCAGGAAACCGCGGTCGATCTGCCGGTGCTGCTGGCGGTGCTGTCCTCGCTGCAGGACCGCCCGCTGGCCGAAAAGACCATCGCATTCGGCGAGGTGGGCCTGTCCGGTGAGATCCGGCCGGTGCCCAATGGCGAAGACCGCCTGCGCGAGGCCGCCACGCATGGCTTCAAGCGCGCCATCGTGCCCAAAGCCAATGCGCCCAAGGCCGGAAGCGTGAAGGGCATGGAGGTGATCGCGGTGGAGCGGCTGTCCGAGGCCATCGACGCGATCTGAACGCGCTGTTTCCAATGCACCCGCCGCGCAGGCAATGCGCGGCCGGGCTGTGCTAGTTTTCATCTCCTGAAATCCTCGTTCCAGCTCGTATCCCCGCCGGGATGCGCCCGCCAGAGAAAACGATTACATGCACGAGACTCCCCTGGATATACAGGGCGCCAGCGAGATCCGTCGCGCCGGTGTCGACCTCAACGGATTGATGACTGTCCTTGGCAAGCATCTGTATTCCACCCCGGTGGTGGCACTGCGCGAACTGGTGCAGAACGCGCACGATTCCCTGGTGCGACGGCGCCTGGAACAGGCCGACTGGCAGGAGCCGGGCCGGATCGAAGTACACGGCGATGCCGTCAACGGCATCGTGCGCATCATCGATACCGGCGCCGGCCTGACCCAGCAGGAAATCCACGATTACCTGGCCACGGTCGGCGTGGGCTACACCCGCGGCCTGCGCCAGGCCGGTGAGGACGATGAGGGGCTGATCGGCATGTTCGGGCTGGGCTTCCTGTCCGCGTTCGTGCTGGCGCGCCGGGTGACCGTGCGCACCACGTCCTACCAGCAGCCGGCGCTGGGCCACTGCTACGTGTCCAGCAATGCCGAGCAGTACACGGTGTCACCGATGCCGGCGCGCGCGGTCGGTACCGAAGTGATCCTCGAGCTGCATGGCAGCTACGTGCATCTGGCGCAGGAGCAGAACCTGCGCGACATTCTGGGCCGCTACTGCGCGCTGCTGGGTGAGCCGATCCACATCGGCCAGGATGCGCGCGCGATCAATCCCGAGCCGCCGCCGTGGCGCCCGCAGGCCGGTGTGGTCATGCACCCGCTGCAGGCCCAGCGCCGTGGCCTGGAGTTCGCCGCGCACTTCGAGCGCAGCTTCGAACCGATCGCCTGCATGCCGCTGCGCGCCGATGGCGGCAGCGACGCGGTGGGCCTGCTCTGGGTACAGGACGGTGCCACCTACGGCACCAGCGACAACCGCAATCTCTCGGTGTTCGTGCGCGGCATGCTGCTCGACGACGACGCGCGCGACCTGCTGCCACCGTGGGCCGGTTTCATCGGCGGGGTGATCGAATCAAGCCGATTGACGCCCACCGCCAGCCGCGAAGACCTGCAGCGCGATGAAACCTACAGCGCCGTCCAGCATGCGCTGGGCGAGGCATTGATTGATGGGCTGGTGGAGATCGCACGCCAGCAGCCCGAAGCGTGGCGACGCATTCTGGTGCGGCACAACGAAGCGCTGCTCGGTGCGTCGCTGTGCGACGACCGCCTGTTCCAGCTGCTGCTCGAACACGTGCGTGTGCCCAGTTCGCAGGGCGACATCAAGGCCAGCGAACTGCCGTCGCGCGGTGCGGTCCACGTGATCCTGGACAGCGGCGGCGGCTTCGAGGAGATGCTGTTCCGTGCGATGGGCGTGCCGGTGGCGCATGGCAACCGCTACGCGGTGGTGCCGTTCCTGCGCCGCTGGACCCAGGCCAAGGGCATGCGCCTGGTGGAACTGGGAACCGAGCAGGGCAACCGCGCGCTGTTCCGCACCGATACGCTGCCCGACGCCGAACTGGAGTGGCTGCAGACCCACCTGGGTGACGGCGAGCAGCTGCTGCCGGCGCACTTCAGCCCGGCTGAACTGCCGGTGGTGGTGGTGCCCGACCGCGAGGCCGAGCTGAAACGCCGGCTGGAGGACGACGAGAACGACAAGCGCGTGTCGATGGCCGCGCTGCGCCTGGCGCGCCAGTTCACCGCCCGGATCGTGGCGCGCGCGCCGTCGCGCCTGTACCTCAACCTGGACAACCCCGCCGTGCAGGCGTTGCTGGCGGCGATGCGCGCCGGCAACCCGCAGGCCGAGTCCGCCGCGCGCCTGCTGCGCTCGCTGAAGGTGATCGTCAGCGCGCAGGGCCGTACGCAGGACGGCGGGGCCACCAGCAACGACCTCAACCGCGCGTTCGGCGATATCGCCGATGCCCTGCAGCAGATGCTGCAGGCGCCGCGCTGATCAACCCCTTTCAACCACTACGCAACACAGGACGGCACGACCGCATGGATATCTGGAATTGGGTGGAAAAACTGCAGGACGATCTTGGCGAAGCCGGGCAGGCGCAGAGCGCGCAGCTGCTGACGCGCTTGACCGATGAGGTCTGCGAACTGCGCATGGACCGCGTGGATGCACTGCTGCCCGAAGCGCGTGCGCTGGGCAAAACGCTGGGCAATCCGTGGCTGGAGGTGTTTGTCGGCCATTGGGACATGCGCAACCGCGTCGGCAACCGCCTGGAAGGCGAGTCGGCGCTGGGCGATGCCGTGGCGCTGTTCGAGCGCGCACACCGTGCCGACACCGTGGAGTGCCCGCAGTCGATCTGCGTGACCCAGGACCTGGCAGCCTGTTACGGCAACATCGACGGTCCTGGCTGGGTGCCCGAGCGTATCGAGGTCTGCGAGGAAACGCTGGCGCGGATCAATCCGAGCTGGGCGTGCTTCCAGTGCCTGAGCTGCGAGAAGGCCGATGCGCTGCTCGACGACGGCAACAGCCAGGGCGCGCTGGATTACCTGGATGTGCAGGCCGGTACCGTGCTGGCGCACGGCGGCAAGGTCTACGACAGCTTCCCGGAAATGCGCATCAAGATCCTGCTCGCCAGCGGCCGCGCGGCCGAGGCGCTGGCGCTGATCGATGTGCGCCAGGCCGAAGTGGACGCCGAAGGCGACTACGAGCCGGCCAACTGCACCATTCCGCGCAAGCTGTCGCGCGCGTGGGCGCTGGCGCAGCTGGGCCGCGACGAAGAGGCGCTGGCATCGCTGGTGCCGTTCAACCAGCTGTCGCCCAACTACCGTCGCATGTGGGCGCACACCGTGGCGCTGCTGGTGCGCAATGCGCCCGAGCGCAACAGTTGGGATCTGGGCCGTCGCCTCAACGTGACCCTGGCGCATTACGCCGAGGTCGGTGCGCATCGCTTCGTGATCGAGATCGCCGGGCTGTGCGTGGACATGGCGCTGCAGCGCGGTGCGGTGTGGACCGCGCGCCGCCACCTGGCGCTGGCCCGCCAGCACCTGGGCCAGCTGCGCCAGGACCGGGGCGCCAGCGACGCGGTCGCGGCGATGGCCGCTCGCATCGATGCCGCCCCCAGCGCCGCCGCATTGCCCGTTCCTGCCGAAGGCCTGCTCGACTGGCTGGTTGAACAGGGCGAGCAGGGCGATGGGCGCGATCCGGAGCGCGAAGCGCAATGGCTGCTGCAGGGCGTGGAGCAGCGTCCCGACGACGCCGCCATGCTGGATGTGGCCGCCTCGGCGCTGAACGCCTGTGGCGCCGAGGATGAAGCCATTGCACTGCTGTGGGCGTTCGTCGAGCGCCACCCGCATGAGGATGCCGCCCCCGCGTACTCGCTGCTGCGTCTGCTGGTGCAGCGCGGCGACCAGGCCGGCCTGGATCGTCTGGCCCAGCACTACCAGGCGCAGGTGCCGGTGTTCGCGCTGTGGTGCCAGGCGCAGATGGCGCACAAGCTGTCCGACTGGGCCACGCTGGAGCAGGCGTGTACCGCGCTGCTGGCGCTGTCGCCCCAGTCGCATGGTGCGCGCAACCTGCTGGGCGTGGCCTTGATGGCGATGCAGCGCTTCCAGGACGCCGCCGTGCAGTACCGCCACCTCACCGAGGTGCTGGAAGAACCGCGCAGCGCGCATTGGGATCACATGACCGCCGCCAGCGCCGCCCGCGACTGGGCGGCCGTGCGTGGCTCGGCCGCGGCGATCGGCATGGAACTGGACAGCACCGATGGCCCGGTCGAGGAATCGTTCGGCTGGGTGATCATCCGCTGCACCGACGGTGGCGAGCCGATCGAATACTATGCGCGCCGCACCGGCCCGGTCACCGCACGGATCGTCGAGAACGCGCCGGCCAATCGTCGCCAGCGCGTGGACGACTGGGTGGTGTTCGACGCCGAGCTGGTGCATCCGGCGCCGGAGGACGAGGAAGAGCGCGCGCGCTTCATGCCCACCTATGCCGAGGTCCACCTGCTCGAAAGCGGTGGCTTTGCGGGCAGCTGGCTGGTCGATGGCGTGCACCCCGGTGAAGACGCATGGAGTGCCTTCTCCGAGGCGGTCGAGGCCCGTGGCTGGAAGCTGTGGACGCACAGCCCGGACGACTACCAGCTCACCGACGCAGAAGGCGACGATGCGCCGCTGCCGGGCGTGCTGTTCACCGTGGCCCAGCCGCAGGAACAGCCGCCGCTGGAGCTGCACCGGTTCCTGCTCGACGCGACCGCGCAGTGGCCGCATCGGCTGTGCTGGCTGCGTCTGGCCGAAGCCTGCGACCAGGACGAGCAGCGCCACGTGGACGTGATCGAACGCTACGGTCTGTAATGACCGGGCCGGGCGCGCCAACGGGGCGCCCGGCCTCCATCGACAGGGAAGGAGACGAGGAATGCGGATGCCGCAGTGGACGCGGGTATATGGAAGCCTGGCGCTGGCGTTGCTGTGCGCGCCGGCGGCGCAGGCCGGGCAGGCGTGCGACGACCCGGTAGCGGTGGCGCGCCGGTTCCAGCAGGCCAGTGTGGACGGTCTGCTGGCGACGCCGGCGGGAGTGCTGACGCCCGCGCTGGACAGGCTGTTGGCTGAGGAGCGCGACTGCCAGGAGCGCGAGCAGGGCATCTGCCATCTCGACAGCGATCCGTGGCTGGATGGCCAGGATGGCGAGATCGATGCGCCGTTCGCGTTCGCGCGCGTGGCCGGCACCGCGGCCGATGTGGCCACGGTGGAGGTGCGTTATGCGGTGTGGGGCGAGCCGTACCGCGCGTTGCTGTCGCTACGGCAGCGCGGCGACGGATGCTGGGGCGTGGACGACATGACCACCCAGGGCGGCAGCCGCCTGCGCGACCAGCTGACCGAACCGCTGTAGCGGCTAGCGCGCGTGGCCGAACACCAGTTCGATCACGAACTGGCTGCCGAAGAACGCCAGCAGCAGCAGGCCCATCGCGGTCAGCGTCCAGTGCACGGCCTTGGCGCCGCGCCAGCCATATCGGCGGCGGCCGATCAGCAGCGTGCCGAACACGATCCACGAGAGGATGCTGAGCACCGTCTTGTGCACCAGCTTCTGCGCCAGCAGGTCGTCGACGAACAGCACGCCGGTGACCAGGGTCAGGGTGAGCAGGGCGAAACCGACGGTGATCACCCGGAACAACAGCGCTTCCAGATCGGCCAGCGGCGGCAATGCCCGCAGCCAGGGCCGGAAGTCGCGCCGGCGCAGGGCGCGTTCCTGCAGCCACAGCATGATCGCCAACAGCGCGGCCACGCTCAGCGTGGCGTAGGCCAGCAGCGCCATCCAGGCATGGGTGGCCAGCTGCCAGCCCAGCGGGCGGCTCGGCGCATGGCCGTAGCCGTGGTAGACGCACAGCACCGCCGCGGCCATCGGGAACACCAGCACCCCCAGCGCGGCCATGCGGCCCCGCGCGGCCACCAGCGAGGTCAGCCAGGCCATGCCCAGCCCGACCAGCGACAGCGCCGCGAAGAAGTGCATGTCCGGCCCGCCACTGGTGCGCATGGCCACCATCACATGGTAGGTGCCGTGCAGCAGCATCGCCGGCAGCGCCGGCCACAACCAGGCCGGCGAGCGTGGGCCGTCATCGCGGCTCACCGCGCGCACCAGCAGGCCGGTGGCGGTCAGGTAGAGCAGGGTGGCGATGAGAACGATTGTCATCGTGTCAGTTTCGCATACCCCCGGGATGCTGGCGATGCCTGCGGCGACAGGCCGCAGCGGCGATCCGGTGGCTGCAGCGGACCCGCTATACTGTCGGTCTCTTTGTCTTTCGTTCTGAACAGGTTGCCTCCATGTTCGAGTCCCTGACCCAGCGCCTCTCCGGCACCATCGAGCGGCTGCGCGGCCGCGGTCGCCTCACCGAGGAAAACATCCGCGAGGCCACCCGCGAAGTCCGCATCGCCCTGCTCGAGGCCGACGTCGCCCTGCCGGTCGTACAGGCCCTGATCGAGCGCATCAAGGTGCGTGCGGTCGGCCAGGAAGTGCTCAAGTCGCTGACCCCGGGCCAGGCCCTGATCAAGGTGGTGCGCGACGAGCTCACCACGGTGATGGGTTCGGCCGCCTCCGACCTCAACCTCAACGTGCCGGCCCCGGCGATCATCCTGATGGCCGGCCTGCAGGGCGCGGGCAAGACCACCACGGTGGGCAAGCTTGCCAAGCACCTGAAGGAAAAGCGCAAGAAGAAGGTGATGGTGGTGTCGGCCGACGTCTACCGTCCGGCCGCGATCGAGCAGCTCAAGACCCTGGCCGACCAGGTTGGCGTGCTGTTCTTCCCGTCCACCGCCGACCAGAAGCCGGAAGCCATCGTCCGCGCCGCCATCGACGATGCGCGCAAGTCCTTCGTGGACGTGCTGCTGGTCGATACCGCCGGCCGCCTGGCCATCGACGACGCGATGATGGCCGAGATCAAGGCCCTGCACGCAGCGGTCAACCCGGCTGAAACGCTGTTCGTGGTCGATGCCATGACCGGCCAGGATGCGGCCAACACCGCCAAGGCCTTCGGCGAAGCGCTGCCGCTGACCGGCGTGGTGCTGACCAAGACCGACGGCGATGCCCGTGGCGGTGCCGCGCTGAGCGTGCGCTACATCACCGGCAAGCCGATCAAGTTCGTCGGCGTCAGCGAAAAGCCGGACGGCCTGGACGTGTTCCACCCCGATCGTCTGGCCAGCCGCATCCTGGACATGGGCGATGTGCTGTCGCTGGTGGAACAGGTCGAGCAGCAGGTCGACAAGGACAAGGCGGCCAAGCTCGCCGAGAAGGTCGCCAAGGGCAAGAAGTTCGATCTCAACGATATGCGCGACCAGCTCGAGCAGATGCAGAACATGGGCGGCATCGGTGGCCTGATGGACAAGCTGCCGGGCCTGGGCCAGATCCCAGAGCACCTCAAGCAGCAGGTCAGCCAGGGCAAGGAAGTGCCGCGCATGATCGCCATCATCAATTCGATGACCAAGAAGGAACGGCGCAATCCGGGCCTGCTCAACGGCTCGCGCCGCGCCCGTATCGCCCGCGGTTCCGGCCTGACCCCGGCTGACGTCAACAAGCTCATGAAGCAGTTCCAGCAGATGGAAAAGATGATGAGCAAGATGGCCGGCGGCGGCATGAAGGGCATGATGCGCAGCATGAAGGGGATGATGGGCGCGATGGGCGGCCGCGGCGGCCTGCCGTTCCGCTGAATCCTGGCTGGAAGCGTCATCGGGTCGCGAGGATGACGCTTGCTGTCCGCGCCGGCGGATGATTGACTAGCGCGCTGTTGATCCCTCAAAGGAATGCCCGTGAACAAGTTGATCGTAGGGGTGGCGCTGGTGTTGGCGCTGGCTGCGTGCAAGGACGACGCCTCGATGTCGCAGAAGGCCGGCAGCGCCATCAGTGGTACCGCCGCCGACTTCGTGGCCGGGCTGGGCGAGGGCGTGGACAAGCGCATGAATGTCACCCTGCAGCCCGATCCGGCACTCGCCGCGCGCGGCCTCACCGTGACCCTGGGCAAGAGCCGGGGCATGGGGTCGAAGGATGCCGCGGTCTACGTGGTGGCCGACAAACCCTTCAAGGGCAAGCTGGTGGCCCGCGCGCTGGATGCGGAGGGCACCGAGATCGGTCGTGCCGTGTCCGAGCAGGAATTCCAGGCCGATGACGCGCGCTATGTGAACTTCCAGTTCAACGAGGAAATGGACAGCCAGCTGGTCCGCACCTACGCGGTGTCGGCCCGCTGAGTCCTGCCGGCGCACACGCCGGGTGAGGCGGTGCGGCGTATGCTGGTCGCCGTCTCCTCCCACAGGTGCGCGCGCGTGAGTCACTCGTCCCTTCTCGAACGCGCCGACGGTTTCTGTCGGCGTTTTTCATTGCAGGCCCCGATCCTGCTCGCCCCGATGGCCGGCGCCTGCCCGGTGCCGTTGTCGGCGGCGCTGGCCAATGCCGGCAGCATGGGCGCGATGGGCGCGGTGCTGTCCCAGCCGCAGGACATCGTGGCGTGGATGGCGGACTTCCGCGCCCAGTCCAGCGGGCCGGCGCAGGTCAATGTGTGGCTTCCCGATCCGCTGCCGGCGCGCGATGCGGACGGCGAAACGGCGACCCGTGCCTTTCTGTCGCAGTGGGGCCCGGAGGTGCCGGCCAGTGCCGGTGACGCCGGCCCGGCCGACTTCGATGCTCAGTTCGATGCGCTGATCCAGGCGCGCCCGGCGGTGGCCTCAACCATCATGGGGGTGTTCTCCGCCGCCCAGGTGCAGCGGCTGAAGGACGTGGGCATTGCCTGGTTCGCCTGTGCGACCACATTGGCCGAAGCACAGGCGGCGCAGGCGGCCGGTGCCGATGCCGTGGTCGCGCAGGGGTTTGAAGCCGGTGGCCATCGGGGGGCGTTCGATCCCGCGGCGGCCGAACGTCAGCTGGTGGGGTTGTTCGCGCTGCTGCCGCGGTTGGCCGACCACCTGCAGGTGCCGGTGATTGCGGCCGGCGGCATCGCCGATGGCCGGGGCATCGCGGCCGCACTGATGCTGGGCGCCAGTGCGGTGCAGGTCGGCACCGCCTTCCTGCGCACGCCCGAATGCGCGCTGGATCCGGCCTGGTCGCAGGCGTTGGCCGAGGCCGAACCGGAAGATACCTGGCCGACCCGCGCCTTCAGCGGCCGCCTCGGCCGCGGCCTGGCCACTCCCTACGTGCGCGCTGCCGCCGCCGCCGGCGCGCCCGCGCCGCAGCCGTACCCGGTACAGCGCGGCCTCACCGCGCCGATGCGCGCGCAGGCCAACCGCGAGCACCGCCTGGATGCGATGCAGGCCTGGGCCGGCCAGTCGGCGTGGATGGCGCCGGCACGCCCGGCCGCCGATGTGCTCGCGCAGATGTGGGCGCAGGCGCGGACGCTGCTGGCATGAAGCTTTACTGCAACGGCCTGTCTGCCAGTGCCGACGACCTCGCCGGCGCGCTGACCAACTACGGCCATTTCACCTCGCTGCAGGTGCGCGACGGGGCCGTGCAGGGGCTGGACCTGCATCTGCAGCGGCTGCAGCAGGGCACGCAGGAACTGTTCGCCACTGCACTCGATACCCACCAGGTCCAGGCCTGGATGTGGCACGCGCTGCATGCCGCGAACGTGCGCGATGCTTCACTGCGGGTGACGGTGTATTCGCACTGCTTCGATTTCCGCCAACCGCTGCAGGCGGTGCCGGTGGACGTGCTGATCGCGGTTGCCGCGCCGGTGACGCTGCCGGCCGCCTCGCGCAGCCTGCGCACGGTGCGCTACCAGCGCGACCTGCCACACCTCAAACACGTGGGCACGTTCCCGCTGTTCGAGCACCGCCGTGCGGCTCTGCAGGCTGGCGCCGACGATGCGCTGTTCGTCGGCGACGGCGGCGTCATCAGCGAGGGCACCACCTGGAACATCGGGCTGGCTGCCGGCGATACGCTGGTGTGGCCGCAGGCGCCGGCATTGCGCGGCACCCAGGAGCGGCTGCTGCAGGCGGGGTGGGACGGCGACCAGCAGGTCCGGCCGGTCACGCTGGAGGCATTGGCCGGATTCACCGGCGCGTTCGCCTGCAACTCGGTCGGGGTCTGGCCGATTTCGCGGATCGACGCGCTGGCGCTGCCGGACTCCGAGGCGCTGTGCGCCCGCGCGCGGGCCGTATTGGCGGCGGTGCCGTGGCAGCCCTTGGCCGGGTGAGGGCGGGGTAAAGGGGCTGTTCAGCTTTTCCGGCCGGGGCAGGCTTGGAATGGCCCGGGCGCGCCGCTATAATCGCCGGCTTACCGCGCCATCCTGGCGACTGGGCAATTGAGGAAACAACACATGGTCAAGATTCGACTGACCCGCGGCGGCGCCAAGAAGCGTCCCTTCTACCACATCATCGTGACCGACTCGCGCAGCGCCCGTGATGGCCGCAACATCGAGCGCGTCGGCTACTACAACCCGGTGGCCCAGGGTGCGGAATCCCGCATCGTGCTGGACCTGCCGCTGGTCGACAAGTGGGTTGCCAACGGCGCCCAGATGACCGACAAGGTCCGCAACCTGTACAAGGAAGCGACCAAGGCCCAGGCCTCCGCGGCCTGATCCTGAAGGGCCGCGCCTGCCGCGGCCCATCGGTCTATTCAGATGAAAGATACCGAGCGCCGCATCCTGCTGGGCAGGATTGTCGGCGCTTTTGGTGTGCGAGGCGAGATCAAGCTCGAGTCCTGGACCGAGCCGCGTACCGCCATCTTCAACTATCAACCCTGGATCCTGCGGTCGCCCGCCGGCCAGGAACGCACCCTGACCGGGGCGCGCGGACGTCAGTCCGGCAAGCATCTGGTCGCGGTGTTCCCCGATATCACCGATCGCGATGTGGTCGAGTCGATGTACGGGACCGAAGTCTATGTGCCGCGCAGCGCGCTGCCGCCCCCGAAGGCCGACGAGTATTACTGGGTCGATCTGGAAGGGCTGCAGGTGCGTACCGTCGACGGCGTCGAACTGGGCCGGGTCTCGCACCTGTTCTCGACCGGCTCCAACGACGTGGTGGTGGTGCAGGGCGACCGTGAGCGGATGATTCCGTTCGTGCAGCCGGAGTTTGTGGTGTCGGTGGACTTCGAGGCCAATCTGGTCATCGTCGACTGGGATCCGGAGTTCTGACGCCGGTGCGTATCGACGTCATCACGTTGTTCCCCGAGTTCATGGCGCAGTCGGCCGCGCTGGGCGTGGTCGGCCGTGCTGCCGAGCGCGGCCTGCTCGACCTGCATGGCTGGAATCCGCGTGACTACGCCGAAGGCAATTACCGCCGGGTGGACGACCGTCCATTCGGGGGTGGTCCCGGCATGGTCATGCTGATCGAGCCGCTGCGCGCCTGCCTGGCCGCGGCCAAGGCGGCCGACCCGGCGCCGGCGCCGGTGATCTACCTGAGCCCGCAGGGCCAGCCGTTGACCCAGGCCAAGGTCCGGGAACTGGCGGCGCTGCCGCGCATGATCCTGCTGTGCGGACGCTATGAAGGCGTGGACGAGCGTTTCCTGGCGGCCGAAGTCACCGAGGAAATCTCGATCGGCGACTACGTGCTGTCCGGCGGCGAGCTGGGCGCGGCAGTCATCGTGGATGCCGTCACCCGCTTGCAGGAGGGCGCCCTCGGCGATGCCGAATCGGCGGCCCAGGACAGTTTCGAAGGCCCGCAGGGGCTGCTGGACTGCCCGCACTACAGTCATCCGGCACAGCATGAATGGGGCCCCGTCCCCGATGTGCTGCGCTCGGGCAACCATGCCGCCATCGCCCGCTGGCGCCGCCAGCAGTCGCTGCTGCGGACCTGGTTGCGTCGCCCGGATCTGCTGGACGAAAGCCAGTTGTCCAAGGCCGACCGGCTCCTGCTTGAGCAGGCTCGGCAGGCCCACACCGGAGACCCCGCCCCCTAGCGTGGCGGCGGTTCCTGGATTAGAATGCGGGATTGCCATCGGCCCTTTTCGGGCTGGCTGGCGGAATCCCTACAAAAAACGTGCAGCACAGTCCGGTGACTGCATGAGCCCACGTTGTCGAACGACACGATCACCCGAACACTATCGGTGCACCCATGAGCAAGCTGAACAAGACCATTCTTTCGGATTTCGAATCCGCCCAGATTACCCGTGAGCTGCCGAAGTTCAGCCAGGGTGACACCGTCGTCGTCAACGTGAAGGTGAAGGAAGGCAACCGTGAGCGCGTGCAGGCTTACGAAGGCGTCGTGATCGGCACCAAGAACGCCGGCCTGAACTCGGCCTTCACCGTCCGCAAGATCTCGCACGGCTACGGCGTCGAGCGCGTCTTCCAGACCCACAGCGCCATCATCGACTCGGTCGAAGTGAAGCGTCGTGGTAAGGTCCGCGCCGGCAAGCTGTACTACCTGCGTGGCCTGGAAGGCAAGGCTGCCCGCATCAAGGAAGATCTGGCTGCCGCTGCGCAGGCCAAGGCTGCCCGCCTGGCTGCGAAAGCCGCCCAGTAATTCCGGTGTGGTGTACCGGCCTTCGGGTCGGTACCTGCCCAACAGACGGCCACCTTCGGGTGGCCGTTTGCGTTTGGCGATCCGGCTAGGGGCGGGCGGGTGCGGCAGGGTCCGGATCGGCCACCGGCGACGGCGGCATCGCCGGGACTTCGGCCGGGGCGGCCAGCTCCTCGCGATGGGTGGGCAGCATGCGCGCCTTGCGCCAGCCGCCCCAGCGGTAATAGCCCAGCGACAGCAGCATCGCGAAGAACGAGCTGACCGGGAAACTCCACCACACCGCGTCGGCCCCCAGATACGGCTGCATGCCCTCGGCGAACGGCACGCGGATGCCCCACAGCGACACCGCCAGGATCAGCAGGGGCGGAATCACCGCACCGGTGGAGCGCACCACGCCGGAGATCACGAAGTTCACGCCGAAGAACAGGAACGACCAGACCGCGATGTGGTTCAGGTGCCGCGCCACGTCCAGCGCCTGGCTGCCATCGGGCAGGAACAGCGCCAGCGTGTAGCGGTCGAGCAGGATCAGCGGCAGGATCAGCGCGCCGGTGAGCAGGAAGTTGTAGAGCACGCCGCTGCGTGCGGTGCCGCGCACGCGGCTCCAGTTGCCGGCGCCCACGTTCTGCGCGGCCATCGACGAACAGGCCGCGCCGATCGCCATCGCCGGCATCTGCACGTAGGTCCACAACTGCAGCGAGGCGCCGTACGCGGCGGCGGTATCGGTTCCGTAGCCGTTGACGATGCTCACCGTGACGATCATCGACAGCGAAATGAGCACCATCTGCAGGCCCATCGGGATGCCCTTGACCACCAGCGCGCGCAGGATCTGCGTATCGATCTTGAACAGCGCCATGTCCTTGCGGCCCAGCCACAGCACGTGGCGCTTGTTGCGCATGTACAGCAGCAGGCCCAGCAGCGCGGCGGACTGGGCGATCAGCGTGGCCCAGGCGGCACCGGCGATGCCCAGTTCCGGGAACGGGCCGATGCCGAAGATCAGCAGCGGGTTGAAGCCGATGTCCAGCACCACCGACAGCAGCAGGAAGCGGAACGGCGTGCGCGAGTCGCCGACGCCGCGCAGCGCCGAACTGAGGAAGGCGAACGCGTACAGCGTGGGCATGGCCAGGAAGATGATGCGCAGGTAGGCCTCGGCCAGCGGCAGCGAGGCGGCGGGCGTGCCCATCGCGGCGAGCAGGGGGTGGGACAACCACCAGCCGGCGATGGCGATCACCACCGAGAGCCCGATGAAGAAGGTGGCGCTGGTGCCCATCACCCGGCGCGCCTGCGGCAGATCGCGCGCACCCATCGCCTGGCCGATCAGGATGGTGGCGGCCATGCCGATGCCGAACACCGAGCCGATCAGGAAGAACATGATGCTGTTGGCGTTGGCGGTGGCGGTCAACGCCGCCTCGCCAAGGAAGCGCCCGACCCAGATCGCATTCACCGAGCCGTTCAGTGACTGGGCGATGTTGCCGGCCAGGATCGGCAGCGCGAACAGGAACAGGTTGCGCCCGATCGGGCCGGTGGTCAGGTCAAGCGGCGCTTTGGCCATGTGCTCTGGAGATCAGGCTCTGGGAGCGGCACACTAGCACCAAGCCCGTCAGCGGGATATCGCCATGCCGCACCTGTCCCACCTGCGCCTTCGGGCCCTTGCCACCGTGCCCGCAGGCGCGCGCGCCTGCACCTGGCTCTTGATTGCCGGCGCGTTGGCCGCATGTTCGAGTACGGACCGCCTGGGCGATGCCCAGGTACGGCCGATGGACCGACCGGAATGCCAGGTCGGCAGCCAGCGCCGCGATCTGGATGCCGGAGTACCGGTACTGATCGGTGGCACCGGTTGCCGCGGCAACCCGGACGCACCGCAACCGCTGAATCGACGACCGGCCAACGCCGTGGAGCTGGGCAAGCAGAATGACTGACGCAACACCCGTGGCCGCCGTGCGGCTGGATGTCTGGTTGTGGGCGGCGCGCTTCTTCAAGACCCGCAGCCTGGCCAAGCAGGCGGTGGAGACCGGCAAGGTCGACGTCGCCGGACAACGCCCGAAGTCCTCGCGCGCGGTGCGCGTGGGCGAGCAGCTGCAGATCAGCCGCGGCGATGAAACCTATGAAGTGCAGGTACGCGGCCTGAGCGATCTGCGTGGGCCGGCGCCGGTGGCGCAGCAGCTGTACGAGGAAAGCGAGGCCTCACGCGCGCGCCGGGCGGAACTGCGTGCGCAGCGCGCCGCGGCGAAGAACGGCTATCTGCCGCCGGAACACAAGCCGGACAAGCGTGCACGCCGGCTGATCCGGGCGTTGGGGGATATCGACGCGATCTGAGTGCCGACCAACGGTCGGCACCCACCGCATTCCATCACCGGTGCAGGTCGTAGCGGTCCAGTTCCATCACGCGGACCCACGCGGCGACGAAGTCCTGCACGAACTTCTTCTCGCCATCGGCGCTGGCATAGACCTCGGCGAGGGCGCGCAGCACCGAGTTGGACCCGAACACCAGATCGGCGCGGCTGCCGGTCCAGCGCGTGGCGCCGCTGCTTTCGTAGCCGTTGCCGCTGGCCTTCCACTGCGTGCGCATGTCCAGCAGGTTGACGAAGAAGTCGTTGCTCAACGTACCGGGGCGATCGGTCAGCACGCCCTGCGTATTGCCGTCGGTGTTGGCGCCCAGCACGCGCAGGCCGCCGACCAGCACGGTCATCTCCGGGGCGGTCAGGGTGAGCAGCTGCGCCTTGTCGATCAGCAGCACCTCGGCCGGCACGCTGTAGCGGCCCTTGAGGTAGTTGCGGAAGCCGTCGGCGTACGGTTCGAGCACCGCGAACGATTCAACGTCGGTCTGTTCCTGGCTGGCATCGGTACGCCCGGCATGGAAGGGCACGCTGACGTCGTGACCGCCGGCCTTGGCCGCCTGCTCCACGCCGACGTTGCCGGCCAGCACGATCAGGTCGGCCAGCGATACCTGCCTGCCCCCGCCATTGCCATTGAAGCCGGTCTGGATCGTCTCCAGCGCGGCCAGCACCTTGGCCAGCTGCTGCGGCTGGTTGGCAGCCCAGTCCTTCTGCGGGGCCAGCCGGATGCGTGCACCGTTGGCACCGCCGCGCTTGTCCGAGCCGCGGAAGGTGGAGGCCGAGGCCCAGGCGGTGGCGACCAGCTCGGCCACGCTCAAGCCGCTGGCGGCGATCTGCTGCTTCAGCGCGGCAATGTCGGCGGCATCGATGTGCGGCTGCGTGGCTGCCGGCACCGGGTCCTGCCAGATGAATTCCTCGGCCGGCACTTCCGGGCCCAGGTAGCGCGAGCGCGGGCCCATGTCGCGATGGGTGAGCTTGAACCAGGCGCGTGCGAATGCATCGGCAAAGGCCTGCGGGTCGGCGAGGAAGCGGCGCGAGATCTTCTCGTAGGCCGGGTCCACGCGCAGCGACAGGTCGGTGGTGAGCATGCTCGGGCGATGCTGCTTCGACGGATCGTGCGCATCGGGAATGACCGCCTCGCTGTCCTTGGCCACCCATTGGTGCGCGCCGGCCGGGCTCTTGGTCAGCTCCCACTCGTGCTTGAACAGCAGCTCGAAGAAGTCATGGCTCCACTGCGCAGGGGTGCGCGTCCAGGTCACTTCCAGGCCACTGGTGATGGTGTCGCCGCCCTTGCCGCTGCGGAACGTGTTGTGCCAGCCCAGGCCTTGGTGTTCCAGGCCGGCGGCTTCCGGTTCCACGTCCACGTTGTCGGCCGGGCCGGCGCCGTGGGTCTTGCCGAAGCTGTGGCCACCGGCGATCAGCGCGACGGTTTCCTCGTCGTCCATCGCCATGCGGCCGAAGGTGTCGCGGATGTCGAAGGCGGCCTTGAGCGGGTCGGGGTTGCCGTCCGGGCCCTCCGGATTGACGTAGATCAGGCCCATCTGCACGGCGGCCAGCGGGTTTTCCAGCGTGCGCGAGTGGATGTCGCCATCGGCGTCGTCATCGGACACCAGTACGCCGTGGTCTTCCACCACGCCCTCGGAACCGTGCGCATACCGCACGTCGCCGCCGAGCCAGGTGGTCTCGCGACCCCAGTACACATCCTGGTCCGGTTCCCAGGTATCCGGGCGTCCGCCGGCGAAGCCCAGGGTCTTGAAGCCCATCGATTCGAGTGCGACGTTGCCGGTGAGGATCAGCAGGTCGGCCCAGGAGATTGCCTGGCCGTACTTCTGCTTGATCGGCCACAGCAGGCGCCGCGCCTTGTCCAGGCTGACGTTGTCGGGCCAGCTGTTGAGCGGGGCGAACCGCTGCTGCCCGCGCCCGCCGCCGCCGCGCCCGTCGCCGATGCGGTAGGTGCCGGCGCTGTGCCAGGCCATGCGGACGAACAGCCCGCCGTAGTGGCCGAAGTCGGCCGGCCACCAGTCCTGCGAATCGGTCATCAGCGCGGTGAGGTCGGCCTTGAGCGCGGCGTAGTCGAGCTGTGCGAACGCCTTGGCGTACTCGAACCCGTCATCGAGCGGCTGGGAGCGGTTGGAATGCTGGTTGAGCAGGTCCACGCGCAACTGCTTGGGCCACCAGTCGCGGTTGGTGGTGGCATCGCCGACGAGGGCGTGGTTGAAGGGGCACTTTGCTTCGCTTTTCATGGGCATCTACCTGTGTACCAGCGAATGGGAAGCCCCCCGTCGATGTGCGGAGGGCGATGTCGGTGGGCGCGCGGTCCCGCAGGCGCCGCGTGGCCGCCAAGGCCCCGGTGGATGCCGGGGCCGGCCGAGACGGCATGCAGACACGGTAAACACGCCCGTTCATTCGGTGAATTCGAATGAATCAACCAAAGCGATAGTTGTGGTCTATGTGAGCGGGTGCAGCGCTCAGCGCTTGCCGCCGAGCAGGCCGCCGCCCAGCTTGAGCAGGTCGCCGATGCCCAGCTGGCCGTCGCCGTCCTGGTCGAGCACCGAGGTCAGCAGACCGCCGCTGCTGGCCGCCTGGGCCTCCTGACCGAGTGCCTGGCTGAGCTGGGCCGGGTTGCCGCCGTTGGCGAAGCGCTGGGCCAGGTAGGACATCACGATCGGCGCAAGGATGGCGAGGAGCTGGCTGGTCTTGCTGCTGTCCAGGCCGGTGGCCTGGCTCAGGCCCTGGGCGGCCCGGTCGCTGTTGCCACCGAAGACGTGGCCGAGGATGCCCGCGCCATCGGTGGCACTGCCGCCGCCACCGCCGAGCACACTGCCGAGCAGCCCGCCCAGATCGAAACCGCCGCCGCCACTGGCACCGGCATGGTCGCGCTGCAGGGCGCCGAGCAGGGCTTCGGCGCCCTGCGGTTGCTGGGCGTTGCGGCCCATCGCACCCATCAGCAGCGGCAGTGCCGCCCCGATCGCGCCGCTGGCCTGGTTGGGGTCGATGCCCAGCTGCTGGGAGACCTGCTGCAGGCCTTGGCCCTGCTGCAGCTGCTGGAAGAGGGAAGCGGCAAGCGATTCGTTGTTCACGGCGGACTCCGGAGCAGGGTTGGGAACCGCCCGAGCATAACGCCGCCTCCACGACGGGAATGCGAAGGCGTCACATCGATGCCGCGGCGCGCGTGGGTGGCCTCAGATCAACGCCTTCAGGCGGTACAGCGCTTCCAGTGCCTGCTTGGGGGTCAGCTCGTCCGGGTCGATGGCGGCCAGCGCATCCTGTGCGGCGGTGTTGGGCGCGTTGAACAGCCCGAACTGCTGCGGGGCATCCAGCGCCTGGGGCGCCACCGTGGCGGCCTGGCTGTCGCCGCCGCGCTGCTCCAGCTCGGCCAGGCGCCGCCGTGCCTGCGCCACGGTCGACTTCGGCAGGCCGGCCAGCGCTGCCACCTGCAGGCCGAAGCTGCGGTTGGCCGGGCCGTCCTTCACCGCGTGCATGAAGACCAGCGCATCGCCATGTTCGACTGCGTCCAGATGCACGTTGGCGATGCCGCTGGCGCCGCCTTCGTGCTGCTCGTCGGCCAGCGCCGTCAGCTCGAAGTAATGGGTGGCGAACAGGGTGTAGCAGCGGTTCTGGTAAGCCAGGTGGCGTGCCACGGCATCGGCCAGCGCCAGGCCGTCGTAGGTCGAGGTGCCACGGCCGATCTCGTCCATCAGCACCAGCGAGTGCGCGCTGGCGTGATGGAGGATGTAGCTGGTTTCGGCCATTTCGACCATGAAGGTCGACTGGCCGCGGGCGAGGTCGTCGCCGGCGCCGATGCGGGTGAGGATGCGGTCGATCGGGCCGATCACCGCACGGCTGGCCGGCACGAAGCTGCCGATGTGGGCCAGCAGCACGATCAGCGCGTTCTGGCGCATGTAGGTGGATTTACCGCCCATGTTCGGGCCGGTGATCACCAGCATGCGGCGGTCCGGGTGCAGGTCCAGGTCGTTGGGCTCGAACGGCTGCTCGCGCACCGCTTCGACCACCGGGTGGCGGCCGCGCTCGATGCGCAGGCAGGCGGTGGTTTCCAGTTCGGGCCGCGACCAGTCCAGCGCCTGCGCGCGCTCGGCGAAGCCGGCCAGCACGTCCAGCTCGCTGAGCGCGGCCGCGCACTGCTTGAGCGGTTCCAGCTGGCCCGCGAGGGTGTCGAGCAGCTGTTCGTAGAGCAGTTTCTCGCGCGACAGCGACCGTTCGCGTGCGGACAGCACCTTGTCTTCGAAGGACTTCAGTTCTTCGGTGATGTAGCGCTCGGCATTGGTCAGGGTCTGGCGGCGGGTGTAGTGCACCGGCGCCTTGTCGCTCTGTCCCTTGCTGATTTCGATGTAGTAGCCATGCACGCGGTTGTAGCCGACCTTGAGCGTGGCGATGCCGCTGCTGGCGCGCTCGCGCTGTTCCAGGTCGATCAGGAACTGGTCGGCATGGGTGGACAGGCGGCGCAGTTCGTCCAGCTCGGCATCGAAGCCTTCGGCGATGACGCCGCCATCGCTGAGCTTGAGCGGCGGCGTCGGCGCGATCGCCGACGCCAGCAGGTGCGCGCACTCGTCGTGCGACCCCAGCGCGTCGTGCAGCGCGACCAGACGCGGCGAATCCAGCGGCGCCAGCACCGCACGCACCTCGGGCAGCAGGCCCAGACCATCGCGCAGGGTGGAGAAGTCGCGCGGACGCGCCGAGCGCAGGGCCACGCGGGTGAGGATGCGTTCGAGATCGCCCAGCGCCCGGAACGCGTCGCGGACGTCGCCGTCGGCACCGCGATCGATCAGCGTGGCCACCGCATCGTGGCGCTGCACCAGCACCTCGCGCAGCCGCAGCGGGCGGTGCAGCCAGCGCCGCAGCAGGCGCCCGCCCATCGGCGTGACCGTGGTGTCGAGCACGCCCAGCAGGGTGTGGCGGGTGTCGCCATCGACGCGCGTGTCCAGCTCCAGGTGGCGGCGCGTGGCCGCGTTCATGGCGATCGCTTCGCTCGCCGTTTCGGTGGCGATCGCGGTCAGGTGCGGCAGACGCTGCTTCTGGGTTTCCTCGACATAGCCCAGCAACGCGCCGGCCGCGGCCGTGGCGCGCGGTTTGTCGTCGATGCCGAAGCCGGTCAGGTCGTGCAGCTTGAAGAAGGCCAGCAGCTGGCGGCGGCCGCTGTCGGCATCGAACAGCCACGGCGCGCGGCGGCGGATGCCGGTGCGGTGGCGCAGGAAGTCCGGCCAGTTCTCTTCGTCGGGCACCAGCAGTTCGGCCGGTTCCAGCCGGGCCAGTTCGGCTTCCAGGGCGTCGTCGGAATCGACCTCGTTGACCAGGAAGCGGCCGCCGGCCAGGTCGGCCCAGGCCAGGCCGTAGCCGTGCTTGCCGCGCGACAGCGCCATCAGCAGGGTGTCGCGGCGTTCGTCCAGCAGTGCTTCGTCGGTAACGGTGCCGGGGGTGACGATGCGCACCACCTTGCGCTCGACCAGACCCTTGGCCAGCGCCGGGTCGCCGATCTGCTCGCAGATCGCCACCGATTCGCCCAGGGCCACCAGCCGCGCCAGATACCCCTCGTAGGCGTGCACGGGCACGCCGGCCATCGGGATCGGCGCGCCGCCGGAGCTGCCGCGCTGGGTCAGGGTGATGTCCAGCAGCCGCGCCGCCTTGCGCGCGTCGTCGTAGAACAGCTCGTAGAAGTCGCCCATGCGGAAGAACAGCAGCAGGTCCGGGTAGTCGGACTTGGCGGCGAAGAACTGCTTCATGAGCGGGGTATGCTCTGGCGCGCTTCCGGATTTCTGCTGCTTCTCGATTTTTGACATATCAATCAATGCTTTAAGTAATCTGTGTGGCGACGACTGTGGACGAGTAGGGACATCTATTCCCGTCTTTGGACAGTCACCTGTAGCGCCAAAGTAGCGCCCTAGGATAACGTCCAGCGAAACAGGGTCCACCCGGAGCTACACGATGGAAAACAAGGCCTCTCGACGTCTGGCGCTTACGGCGACCATGGTCAAAGAGCAGCTGTCCTTCACGCGCGTGCCGGAGGTCAACGCCGAGGGCAAGATCGTCAAGTTTGCCCCGAATACGGATCAGAAGCGCTATGTGGTGTTCGATAGCCACCGAGACGCGCCGGTTGGCTTTGGGGTGGCGGTGAACAAAACCGGGATGAGCTACATCTTGCAGCGGCGCATTGGTGCCCGTGTGCTCAAAGCGACACTGGGGAATTGCCGGGACATCACCCTTGCCAAGGCCCGTGAAGACGCCAAGGTTGCTCTGGCTTCCATGCAAGCCAGTGGGAAGACGCCCGCCCAGGCCAGGCAAATCGACAAGGACGAGATCCGGGTAAGCCTGATGACGGTTGAGGCGTGCTTTGCGCTCTATCGCCGTCATTTGATTGAGCGTGCAAGGCCTGCCAAGGACAGCAGCCTCCGGGGGCTGGAATACGCCGAGAAGCGGCTTGGCCGGGCTGAGGTGGATCTATTGGGTCTGCCTATCGGTGACTTGGTCAACGAACAGCGGATCCTGGATGCGTTTGACGAAATCGCCAAGGGCAAGCGCCATCTGGCCGAGGGGACCAAGCGGGCGAATGCCACAACCACGGCGTTTGATAAGCCGACCGTCACCACCGCAGAACTGACTTTCCGTTGGGCCAGTCGCGCGGTGGGCTACTGCATGGATCGGGAAAAGCGCATTGCCGCCAACGCGGGCCGGTCGCCTTCGTTGCAGATCAATCCGTTTACGGTGCTTCACCAAGAAGGCCGCTACCGAACGCGCGAGCAGTTGGAGGCGGACTATGAAGCAAGCCAAGCCCGTAACCCGATGCAGCTTCGCGACGGTTCACTGGGTCGCTTCTTGGCGGCGCTTTGGGAGCGGCGAAAGGTCGACAACTACCGCACGGCGTGCGACTACCTGCTTTTGACGCTTCTCTGGGGCACCAGGCGGGGTGAGGCAGCCCCGTTGAAATGGCGCCATCGGATCGATAAGCGAGATCTTTCGATCAGCTCTTGGGTGGATTTGGAGGCCGGGTGGGTGTCGTTTGCCAATACCAAAAACGGCTCTACCCACACGCTCCCGCTTGCGCCAGGCGCAAAGCGGATTTTGACCCTGCGCGAGGAGACGTCTCGGAAGAGCCAGTCCCCTTGGGTCTTCCCCGCACGGAGCAGCAGGGCGGTTCAGGGCCACTACTTGGATAGCAAGGCAATCTTGCAGAGCCTGAAAAAGGCCGGCGAGATCGAAGCGCTTCGGACCCACGACCTGCGCCGAACCTTTGCTACAGTGGCCGAAGAAGTGGCTTCGTATGCGGTGGTGAAGCGGCTACTCAATCATCGCAACAGTCGGGACGTCACGGGCCGTTATACAAAGGTGGACGATGCGCGGTTGCTGGAAGAGATGACGCGCATCGAGAAGGTGATGTTGGGCTCGGATCCCATGCTCCTCGCCATTTTGACCTAAGTGCCCAACTCAACCAGTCAAGGAGGAACGAATGGGAAGCAAGATTGTGATCGTAAGGCTCGAAGAGCCGGATGCCGACGTAGAATATTCCGCCCTCCAAGTCACATCGGCAGGCGCCGCGGGGCAAGCTGATGACTATGCCTTTCAATTGATCAGTGATTGGGCTGGCGACCGCCTTAAGTGTGAAACGCAGGAAGGGCTTGAAGAGCTACTCGCCGACAAGAACTTCCGCGCCGCCGACGCTGACGCCGCCACGGTTGACGCTTGGGATGAATATGCGAAATCCTTCGGCAACAACGACGAAAAGCAGGTCGAGGTAACGACCCATTACTCGGAATCGATCGACGGGAGCTTCATCGTTAGGCGTGTGAGTTTCCTTGATCGAGGGGTCTGGGTTGAACCCAAAACTCGCTTCGTCGTATTGCCCCGCTTCGGCGCGGTGGTTGTAGGGGTTTACTCTGATCCGGCAAGGGCCGTAGCCGAGGCCGAAGCCAGCGCCCAAGATCGGAAAGAGCTCGCAGGCGCTGCGAGGGATAGAACGACCGGGTATAACGGGAGCTAGCGGTCAGAGATTGTCAGGCGGTGGTTGGCCTGGCGTCCGATTGGGCAGAGCCCAAGTGACATCCTGGTCCTTCCACATCGTCACATAGCAAGGCTCCATATGACGCCGATGCGAGCGCCAATGCTCAATACAGAGTTCAGTGGCAAGGTCCGCCTCGCGGCGGGCGTCTCTTGCTGGCAAGCGAGTGAGTGCGGCGATGTATGCACTGTTCCAAAATTCTTCGATATTCATAGGTAGTTGGGAAATTGAAGTCTTCCTTGTCTAAGGCAAAGCGCGCACCTGTCAAGTGAATGCTTGGCAGGAGTAGAGGCTCCGATGAATGAAAGCAGTGACATCCCCTTTCGATTGACCCAGGTTGCGCGGAAACGCCTGACCGCTGATCAGCTCGCGGAAGTGCGACGCCGTCTGGAAGAACGTCCCGAAGACGCCGACTTCAATGCTGTCGAAGCGGCAATCTATGTGGGCAGAAGCACCAAGACCTTGAAGCGCGCAATCGATGCAGGCGTGGGACCGGCCCGGGCGAAGAACCCGGATGCCAGTGGTCTCTACGCCACTAATCGCCATACGCGCTACCGCAAGGGAGACCTCGATGCGTGGCGTTCGAGCTTGATCAGCTTCGCGGTTGCGTTTAAGCGTTTCGACGACCTGACTCTAGATGCGCCGTGGATCGTGACCAATGAAGGCAAGCTTTGGGGGCACATCTTGGACGCCGAAAGCGTCGATGACGTCCTGCGTGCGCTGAGTGATGAAGCGGTTGTCCTTGCTCCTCTCAACGAAGCACTGAGAGAGTCGTGGTCGGACATGTCTGCGCGTCGGGCCTACGAGGCGGTCTTTGATGACCTTGTGGAGCATGAGCGAGCTGCTATCAAAGCGGCACGCGAGCGCGATGCTCTTCATTCGGAGTTTGGCGCGTGATCGAAAATCAGCCAGGGACAGTGATCGTGCCTGGCTTCAATCGCGGGTGACTGCTTATGCCCGCACCGCAGTAAATGGAACTTACAGGGGGTTGTGGTGACGATATTGAACGAGATCTTTGAATGGTCTAAGAGCCTGCCACCTTGGCAAGGTGATGCCATCTCTCGGCTGCTAGCAAAAAATGCTCTCGATGAACAAGATGAGGCGGATTTGCTGGCGCTGCTTAAATCCGAGAACGGTATTCCCGATCCGAAAGGACGGGTAGCAAAGCCGCTTGCGGCGGGACAAGTCCCACTGCCACCTGCGGGTGGGAGCACCATCGTGCTGCAAGCCGTGAAGGATTTGCAGCACGTCAATGCTATCGCGCCGCACCAAAGCCTGGGGATGGGTGCAACTGGCTTAACAATCATCTACGGCAGTAACGGGTCGGGGAAGTCTGGTTACTCGCGAGTTCTCAAGCGCGCATGTCGTGCTCGTGATCAACAAGAGGACATTCATCCAGACGCCAACCTCGCCGCGTCCAAGTCCACCACGCCGCAGGCAACCTTTGTCGTGTCGCAAGACGGTGTGGTCAGCGAGCTTACTTGGCAGCAGGGCGTCACACCGCCAGAGGAGCTTTCATCCATTGCGGTTTTTGACGCGCGCTGCGCTAAGGCATATCTCGACCAAGAGGGAGACTTTGCCTATGTGCCCTACGGCTTAGAAGTGTTCGCAGCGCTCGCAACGCTATGTCAGCGTCTGGAAGCCAAGGTTTCGGACGAACTTCTCAGGGCACACGTCGACACCACAGCTTTCGCGCCTCTCCTCGGTGAGACGCAAGTTGGAAAACAAATTGCTGTGTTGTCTGCCAAGACCAAGCCTGAGGTGATCGAAAGCTTGGCGACCTTGAGCGAGAAAGAGCTTGCGCGGCACGCCGAAGTGGAAGCCAGTCTGAAGGAAGGCAACCCAAAAGAGAAAGCGCAACAAGTTCGTCTTCGGGCGCAGCGGTTTAGTGCACTTGCAGCGAAGGTGGCAGTCGAAGAGGGGCGCCTGAGCGAAGCGGCGGTGACGGTCGTCCATCAAGCAGCTGATGCCTATCGCAATGCGCAGGTCGCAGCCAAGATCGCCGCTCAGTTGCATACAGAGGGCGGCAAACTCTTGCCAGGCACCGGTGGCGAGGTGTGGCGAGATCTCTATGAGGCGGCAAAGAAGTTTGCCGTCAGTGCGTATCCGGACAAGAGCTTCGATGAACTCTCGTCGGATGACGCTTGCTTGCTTTGCCAGCAGCCACTGCAAGCGGGCGCCGAGCGAATGCGGCGCTTCGAGGCCTTTGTAGAGGCTGAGGCAGAGAAGGCGCGCGATGCCAGGCGAGAGGATTTTCGTGCGGTCTTTGTGCCGATGACGAAGGAGGTCGTCGCCCTCGGGTTGGATGAGGCCATTCGGGTCGAGCTTCGCGCGGAAAACGAGCAGCTGGCCAGCGACGTGGAGGCGTATGAAGAGGCGTTGATTGCGCGCCAGAAATCCGTCAAAGATGCTGCCACTGCCGATGATTGGAGTGTGGTGATCAATGCCGGGGGGAGTCCGAAAGCAGCACTTTCGCTTCTTGCTGAGCAATTGCACAGCGCAGCCAAAGCGCTTGATGACGCTTCGGATGAAAAGGCGCGCAATGCTTTGCAGAGCGAGTTCAATGAGCTCAAGGCCCGCATGCAGTTGGCGGTGGTCAAAGACTCGGTGCTTAGCGCCATTAACAAATTGTCAGTGCAATCCAAATTGAAGGGCTGCCTGCCTAATTTCCGGACGCGGTCGATCTCCACCAAGGCTACCGAGGTTGCCGCACAGGTGGTCTCGAAGGAACTGGGTGAAGCGCTCAATCGTGAGTTCAAGTCACTCGGCGTCTCTTCACTGAGCGTGTCTTCGCAGAGTCGATCCGCTCGTGGAAAGACGCTCCACCGACTTCGTCTAGAGTTGCCTCAGTCATTGTCACCCTCTGAGATCCTCAGTGAAGGTGAGCAGCGCGCCATCGCTATTGGTTCGTTCCTGGCCGAGGTTTCACTGAGTGGCCAAACGGGAGCGATTATATTCGACGACCCGGTTTGCTCTTTAGATCACCGTCGTCGTGAGCGCGTTGCCAAGCGTCTTGTTGATGAGGCAGAAAAGCGGCAGGTGATCATCTTTACGCACGACATCTATTTTTTGAACCTACTGACGGAAGCTGCCGGGCGCGCGGGCACGCCCGTCGTGACCCAAAGCTTGGTTCGTCAGGCTCAAGGTTACGGCGTTGCAAGTCCCAATCTTCCATTCGAAGGATTGAGCAGTTCAAAGCGTGTGGGGTTCCTCAAAACCGTTCACGTTGAAGCAGCGAAGGCGCACAAGCTTGGGGAGGAGCAGAAACACTACGACCTCACCGTAAGGGCTTACTCCAACTTGCGCTTGGCTTGGGAGCGAGCAGTGGAGGAGGTGCTGCTCCGAAACGTCGTTCTCCGGTTCCGCAAGGGCGTGGAGACGCAGCGTCTATCAGGTGTGACGGTGACGGATGCTGATTACGCGCGCATCGAAGCAGGTATGGCCAAGTGTTCTAACTACGCGCACGACAAGGCCCAGTTCGGTGGGATCGCGGTTCCTGAGCCGGACGAGCTCATGGAAGACATCGCTGACTTCGATGCCTTCATCAAGGAGGTGAATGCGCGCTCGGAGAAGACGGTGGCATCGCGAAAGAAGGGGGCACCGGCAGCAGCCCCCGCATGAGCTGCTGGTAGAAGGCTGTGGTGCTCCTCTTAGGAGGAGCGCCACGGTCAAAGATGGTGTCTTAATCTGGCTGGCACGACCGGCATGACTTGCGCCCACATCCTTAGTCTCGCTCGCGCCGCATTCCGAGCTTTGGATGTTCATCGGGCGACGAACAGAACGAGGGGGCGACCAGCCCGGATCCGGCTTGACTGATCGTAGATCTGCCTTAGCTTCAACCTCTTTGAGGAGCTGAGCGCAGTGAAAGAGCGGGAGAAGTTAGAAGCAGCGGTGAAGGCTGGTGATGTGGCGGGTGTATTGAAGATCGTAGCAGCGTCTCCGATCAATTCTCGGCTGGCTTGGGAGGCCGTTCAAGAAGCCGTTGAAGCGAACAACGAAGACATCATTGATGCACTACTGCCGTCGCTGTTGCCGACACAAAGCGCTTTCCCGCTCGCCGTTGCGGCCTCACGGGGGCAGGTGTCAATCCTACGCAAGTTGATCCCGGTATCTAACCCCAGGGCCGATGACTCGTTGGCACTATCTTGGGCAGCACGAAGTGGATCGGTTGAAGCCGTAGAAACGCTTCTTCCTTTCACTGATCCCGTGGCAAGCGACTCAAACGCGTTAGTTCACGCTGCAAGGGAGGGTCATGCAGAGATCGTTGCGCTTCTCATTCCGCTGAGCGATCCCAAGGCGAATGGCAACCGTGCACTCTGGGAGGCTGCAACCCACGGACACCTCAATATCGTGAAGCTCCTTCTTCCCGTCTCGTCGGCCATCGTTTGCGCGATGAGTATCCTGCCCGATGCAGCTGCGCGCGGCGCGACGGATTTCATCAAAATCTTGCTCAAGGCCAAGCTGCCCGATGCGGGCGATACCTATGCAACGGGATTGGATGCAGCGGCGACGAACGGGCATCTGGATACGGTCAATGTTCTGATCCCTGCGATCATCAAAGCCGGCGCACCACGCGGGTTTGGCAACAAGGCCATCTATGAGGCGGCGAGAGCTGGGCACACGAGCATCGTTGAGCGTCTGATTGGGGTGGTGAGTCAGTCGGCGTGTTCCCACGCTCTAGCGGCAGCCATCGAGGGAGGCAAGCGGGAAACTGCGATTGCACTGTTGGACCACGCCGATCACATTGAGACCGAGCGATCGCTCTACGGAATTGAACGAAAGTCGTGTCTTGCTGAGCTCATCGCTGAGCGTCAGGCCTCCCAAGCGCGGAAGCACCTAGACGATCATACGAGCGTTCCCGCATTGAAGCGGCATCGGCCTGCGCGGATCTAGGATCTCACCATGATTACATGCCCGTGCTGGCTCGGTTTCCATGGCGCGGTGTTTGGCGCCTCGATGGTCCACTGCCCACGCCAATCCCGGTCGTCTCCTTCTGGTCAGCTACTCGTGCGTATGTCAGCGATGGGGTGGGGTTTGTTCTTTGCGTGCGCTGGCAGGGGAGACGCTCTACCGCGAGTGGCATTGCCTACCCCGCGTTTCGCCATCTTCCCGCTAGGCCCTCCAGCATGTGTCGACGAGGACGAGTGACGTTGGAAGTCAGAGCTTTTGGGGGCGCCAGATATATCTGCCAGCCATTGCTTAGGCCGTCACAGGTCTGGTAGTTCGCTCTCAGACAGTGCTGAGGCAAAACTGGCGCAAGTGCGCTCACTTGCCAGTAAGTGGCGCTTTCCCTGATCGGATCTCATACCCAGTGCGTTCGAGCGTGCGAACCAAGTCAAGATCTTGGTCATAGATGGCAACCAGCGCCTCAGATGAGGCGATGATCTTGCCGCTGACCTCCTTCTTTCCATCTCGCCAGAGCTCAGCAGAAGGAAGCTTGGCGCCGTCCACACTCTTGATCGCTTCGCGCTCTTTCAAGGCTTGATGATGCCCGGCCCGTTCACCAAGCCACCCAGGGATGAGGGCGAGAAGTGTGCCGATCAAAGTCATCGTTAGCGCCACATAGATCACGGCGGCGGATCCCACCATCGCTTTGACCGGCTCGCGGACCCAGAATGGTCGTGCTGCAAACCAATCGTGAAACGCTGTGCGTTGAGCGGCGGGCAGGTTTGCGACAAAGATCGCCAGCGTCATGCCACAGAACGCGTAGAGGACAACACGCCAAGGGATGTCCGAGATCAGCTCGCTGCCTTGGAGCACGATGGCGTAGTAGCCCCGAACGACCTTCCAATCCGCTGTTTGCGGGAATAAGCCCTCTTGCACGCCCCAGTCATTGAGGTAAGTGCTGTATGCCACATGGCCGCAGCCATGAAGAACAAATCCAAGCAGCGTGGCCAATGCCACCAGGCCGCCGGCAATGGTGGCCAGCGTCATCAATGCGCTGGGGCCTGGCTTCTCAGTGGGGGCAGATGGCTGAGCGGTAGGTGTCGCGGTAGTTTTCATTGGCATCCTTCCATGGAATAGGGAAACAGCAGTAGGGAGGTTCACAGCGTGTCGCTTCCAATTAAACATGGAGCGCTGATCAGCACCACATCCTAATGCGAGCAACTATGGGTTGGTGTTGCGCTCAACATAGCCAATGTTGACGGCATCTCCAATGACCTCAATGGTGAGGTCCTTCAGCGAGGCTATGTCGATGACGCGAGCGTTTTGCTCGGGATGTCGCGGACCAACGTTCAAGACGATGGCTCCTGCGGCAAGGCCAGCCTCGATCCCAGCGCGAGCGTCTTCAATGACCACACAGTCCTTGGCGTCGAGTCCGAGCCGCTTTGCGCCGAGTTGATAGCAAAACGGGTTGGGCTTGCCAGGATTGGCATCCTCAGCGAAGACCGCTGTCGTCGGCAGTTGGAGCCCTGCTGCGTTCATTCGATTTCGCGCAAGCTTTTGGCCGGCCGAGGTCACCATGGCGACTTGATGCGGTGGAAGCGAGCGGAGCAGTGCAGCAGCGCCAGGCGTAGCGACGATGCCTTCGACGTGTTCTTCCTCATAGTGCTCCAACATCTTGGCTTCTTGCCGCGCCGCGTCGGTGTCGCCCAGGTAGTGCCTGACAAGATCAATGGTCTGCATGCCATGAGCCCTTGCCCTTACTTCCTCATAGTCCAAGCCGTGCTTGGTCGAGAACAAGCCAAGGACGTGCTCGACAAGGACCAGCGAGTCGATGAGGGTTCCGTCCATGTCTAGGAGGAGGGCTTTGCAGTGCAGGGTTGGCATAAAACGATCCAGGAATCGGGGGCGTTAGGATAAGTGCTGACAGGCCTCCCGGTTAGCGCTTACCTGGCTGCGCCTGACCTTTGGTGACGAGCAAGCAAGGAAGCGCTGGTTCCCGTGGGGCCTGCGGTATTGGGGGGGGGGGGGGGGGGGGGGAAAGGAAAAAAGCACAGGGTGTTACCTGTCACAGGATGGGATCCCCTTAAAGA